>CAZNSV010000222.1:0-5970 GCA_964575775.1 uncultured Desulfovibrionaceae bacterium | reverse complement strand
GATGACTTGCTCGAAAGTTTGGGGTTCTGATTCGGCGCCGTGCGCCGGAAGGAGACGTCGGGATCGTGAAACGCACCGGCTTCCACCTCGTCGGGATTGGGCCGGGGCACGGCGGTCAGGCGCCCCGCACTGAAGATGCTCACATGCTCCCAGCCCGTGGCCGGACCGGCCTGGACCTGGTGCAGCAATTCCAGGCGGGGGGCATCCAGGCCCAACTCTTCGCGCAACTCCCGCCGGGCCGCGTCCTCCCTGGATTCGCCGCTGCGGACGTGGCCGGTGGCGGAGAGGTCCCAGCGCCCCGGGTAGAGGCTCTTGGTCCTGGCTCGGCGTTGCAGGTAGAGCTTGCGCTCCTGGTTGTAGACCAGGACCATCACCGAGCGGTGCATGAGCAGTTGTTTGTGCACCTCGGTCAAGGGCAGCACGGCCAAGGGGCGGTCCCGGTGGTCCACCACGTCCACCAACTCCACGGCTTTCGCGCCCGCATCCTGTAGCGGAGTGATCATGGCAGTTCCTCGACAGCCCCAGCCCGCTCACAGCCCCCTGACGGTAGCAAGGGAGCTGAGTTTCTGCCGCCTGGCTTCCGGCGACCTCGAGCAGCTGGTCCGGCTGGAGCGTGAGTGTTTTTCCTGCCCCTGGAACGAAAAACAGTTCAATCTGGCCCTGGAGCAGAAGGTCTTCAACGTCTTCGGCCTCAAGCACGAGGAGCGCCTGCTGGCCTATCTCTCCTTCTATCATACCGGGGATGAGATGGAAATCCTCAACCTGGCCGTGGAGCCACAGTGGCGGCGCCGGGGCGTGGCCAGGCGCCTGCTGGGGCTGGTGTTGCAAATCGGACGCAAGATGGGCATAAGATACGCACTGCTGGAGGTGCGCCGCAGCAACGCCCCCGCCTTGGGCCTCTATGCCGGATTCGGCTTCGTCCAGGTGGGGCTGCGCAAGCGCTACTACCCCGACAACGGCGAAGACGCCCTGGTCATGCGCCTGGACCTGCCGCCAACGGCCCAGGATGCGGCCCGTGAACCCGCTCCCTAGGAGAACACATGAAAAAGCTCATGGCTGCCAACTGGAAGATGCACAAGACCCTGGCCGAGGGGCGCAGCACCGCCGAAGCCCTGGCACGCGCCCTGGAACAGCTGCCCGAGGGGCGCGAGGTGCTGGTCTTCCCGCCGTTCACGGCCATTGCCGGGGTGGCGGACGCCTTTGCGGGGCGGCCTGGTTTTTCCGTTGGGGGGCAGAACTTCTATCCGGCGGCCAAGGGCGCCTTTACCGGCGAAATCGCCCCCGCAATGTTGCAGGACCTGGGCTGTGGCTACGCCCTGACCGGGCACTCCGAACGGCGGCACGTTCTGGGCGAGAGCAATGAATTCGTGGGGCGCAAGACAGCCTTTGCCCTGGCTGCGGGGCTGAACGTGGTGCTCTGCATCGGCGAGACCCTGGAGCAGCGCGAGGCCGGTCAGGTGGAGGCGGTGCTGGAAGAGCAGCTGCGGGTGGGGCTGGCCGACGTGCCCCAGGACGTGAAGGCCGAGCGGCTGGCAGTGGCCTGCGAGCCGGTCTGGGCCATCGGCACGGGCAAGGTAGCCAGCCTGGACGACATCCTGGCGGCCCACGCCTTCGTGCGGGGGTGGTTGGCCAAGGGGCTGCAGCAGGGGGCCATGGTGCGCATCCTCTACGGGGGTTCCGTGAACCCGGACAACTGCAAGGAAATAATTTCACTTGACAACGTGGACGGCGTTTTGGTAGGAGGAGCGTCTTTGGAAGCGGAAAGCTTCAGCCGCATCGTGACGGCCTGAAGCCCGCGACCGGAAGCCAGTCCTGCAGAGTAAGGAGTCCCGAGTTGCAAGCTTTGATACTGACGCTGCATGTAATCGTCTGCATCGTGCTGATCGTCGTCGTGCTGTTGCAGTCCGGCAAGGAAGGCATGGGCGTGATTTTCGGTGGCGGCAGCAGCTCGCTGTTCGGCGGTTCCGGCGCCGGGGGGCTCCTGGCCAAGGTGACGGCGCTCATGGCCGCGATCTTCCTGATCACCTCCCTGAGCTACACCTACATGACCCGCGGCGAGCGGGCCCGGGAAATGAGCATCATGGATCAGGCGGTGGAGCGGCAGCTGGAGCAGCCCGCGCCCGAGCAGGGGATCCAGGTGGAGCAGCAGGGGCAGCCCGCCGCTGGCGACGCGGCCCCCGGGTTGCAGTCCGAAAGCGCTCCGGCTCCCGCAGCGGACGCCCCCAGTGGGGCCGCTGGAACCGAGGGCCAGACCGGCGAACAGTCCGGACAACAGGCTGGTGCACAACAATGACCTCATCTTTGGGCCGAAGTGGTGGAACTGGTAGACACGCTATCTTGAGGGGGTAGTGGGCCAACGCCCGTGGGGGTTCGAGTCCCCCCTTCGGCACCATCGTTCTCGGAAAGCCGCGCTGGATCACAGTGCGGCTTTCCGCTTTTTTGAGCTTCTGCCCCTCTCCGGAGAGCTGGGGCGTTGCCTTTCTTTCCGACAATCCAGTGTCAGTTGCGCATCGCGCCGCGCGGGTCGAGGGCTATTGCCGGTGGTGCAGGGTGCCAGTGCGGCGTGAAGCAGCCGATGCCGTCCACCACTCGCATGGGCTCCTGGTGCAGGGCCGGGTGCTGGAAGACCTGCCGGGCATCGATGATCCGGGTGTGGCCGAACTGCTCCTGAGCTTGGAGTTCCACCAGGAAGGTGTTCACGTCATTCCAGGTCAGGGCATCGTGGAAGGTGATCACCCCGCCCGGGGCCAGCAGTTGCCGCGCGATGCGGAAATTCTCGGCCACGGCGCGGTAGTGATGGGCGCCGTCGATGAACACGAAGTCGAAGACCGCGTCATGGGACGCATCGATGACGGGGATGCCGTTGACGAGCCTGTCCACGAAGGCCTCGTCCCTGGCCAGCTCGTTGGTGTAGCGCCAGGCGATGTCCTGGTCCGTGAAGGGCTGACCGAAGAAGGCCGTCACCACCGCGAGGGACTTGTCCGCGATGCAGCGCTGGTTGAATTCCTGGAGGATCTCGCGCGGATAGTGGAAGATCCTGTGCTTGATGTTGGGGTCGATGGCGGTAACCGTGGCGCCCCACGCGGTGCAGACTTCGCAGAGCCAGCGGGTGGAGAAGCCGAGAAAGCTGCCGATCTCCAGGACGCGCTTGGGCTTGTGCTGCTCCAGGAGCTTGGCCAGGGTGTAGGCGTCCGCGAACTTGATGCTGCCTTCCACGGCGTGCCGGGTTTTCTCGGCCGGTTCCAGCTCCGGGAAGCGCCGGGCAATGATCTGCAGCAACTCCTCCCGCAACGCCGCATACAAGCGATACAATTCATCGAGCTTCATCGTACCCTCCTTGTGGCTCTGGTTTCGGTATTCATGCACATATCATGCCGTAATGGCCGGGGTGACTGCGTAACAGCCTGGAAACTTGGGGGATTGACTTGGCACCGTGCAGGTGTCCAGGCCGCCGTAGGTTTTGTTCGGTGCGTTCAAGGCCCCTGGGGTGACTGCGGCCTGACGTTGGCACTGGCTGGGGCGGGCAGCAATTGCCCTGTCGGAAGCAGGGGTAGCCTGCCTCGGCTGGCCGGGAACCCTGGGTGTCCGCGGCTACCCCCTCCGCACGCGACTGGTATTGCCAGGCCGCTACGGAACAGGGTAGCGTCAAGTCGGAACGACCAAGAACGGTGCAACCAGGTACAGGAGCGTGCATGGACGAGAACAGGTTCGTGACTTGGTACCGGCAGATGGCGTTGATCCGCGCCTTCGAGGACAGCATTCAGGGCATGGCCCACGAACAGGGGCGCGTGCTGGGCATGCAGATTCTCGCCACGGGGCAGGAGGCCGTGGCCGTGGGCGTGATCGCGGCCCTGGCGACAAACGACGTGGTGATCACCAACCACCGCAGCCACGGCCACCTCTTGGCCAAGGGGGCCGCCCCCGACACGCTCATGGCCGAGATCATGGGCAAGGCCAGCGGCGTGAACAAGGGCAAGTCCGGCACCCTGCACATTGCCGTGCCCGAGGTCCACGTGCTCATGACCTCCACCGTGGTGGGCGCCGGGCCGCCCCTGGCCGCAGGTGCGGCCTTTGCCCAGCAATACCGGGGTACGCACGACATCACGGTCTGCTTTTTCGGCGACGGCGCCGCCGCCGAGGGCAGCGTGCACGAGGCCATGAACCTGGCCGGTCTCTGGCGGCTGCCTGTGCTCTTCGTATGCGAGAACAACTGCTGGGCCGGAGCCCAGGCCCTGGACGCACACTGCCCCGTGGGGGAAATCGCCTGTCGCGCCTCGGGCTACGGCATGCCCGGCGAAGTGGTGGACGGCAACGACGTGGAGGCCGTGTTCAAGACCGCCTCGCGCCTGGCCGAGTATTGCCGCCTGGGCAACGGCCCGGCGCTCATCGAGGCCAAGACCTACCGCATGCGGGGGCACGGCGAGCACGACCCGCAGCACTATGTCGCCAAGACGGAGCTGGAGGCCTGGGCCCAACGCGACCCCATCGCACTGTGGGGGCGGGTGTTGCTGGAGCGCGGCCTGGCGGATCAGCCCCTCCTGGACCGCGTGGGGGCGGAAGTCGCCCAGGTGGTGGCAAAGGCCGTGGCTTTCGGCGATGCCGCGCCCTATCCCGCGCCCGAGGCCGCCCTGGAGCATGTCTTCGTCAGTCCTTTGCAAGGGGGTGCGGCATGAGCGAGCGGCAAATCACCAGCGGGCGGGCCGTACAGGAAGCCCTGGACCTGGCCATGCAACTGGACGAGGGCGTGTTCGTCGCCGGCGAGGGCGTGGGCACCTCCATCCACCACAACCCGAACATGCCCACCTGGGGGCTGCTGGAAAAATGGGCACCGCGTCGCGTCAAGGACACCCCGGTGAGCGAGGCGGCCATTGCCGGACTCGCCGTGGGCGCCTCCTGCCTGGGGCTGCGGCCGGTGGTGGAGATCATGTTCCTGCCCTTCATCACCCTGGCCGCGGACATGCTCGTGAACCACGCCGCCAAACTGCGCTATCTGAGCGGGGGCTCGAGCTCCTTTCCGCTCACGGTGCGGGTCAAGGCGGGCGTTGGGTTCCAGGCCGGGTGCCACCACCAGCACAACCTGGAGGCCTGGCTGGCACATTGCCCCGGCCTCAAGGTGGTGTTCGCGTCCACCCCGTCCGACCTCAAGGGGCTGCTGCTTTCGGCCATCTTCGATCCCGATCCGGTGATCGTGATCGAGGAGATGTTCAGCTATTTCATGCCTGGGGAGGTCCCGGAGGGGGATTTCCGGGTGCCCCTCGGCCTGGCCAGGGTGGTGCGGCCGGGCAGCGACGTCACGGTGGCCGCCTACGGTGGCGCGGTGTTCACCGCCCTGAAAGCCGCGGGCGCCCTGCAGGAGCGGGGCGTGTCCCTGGAGGTGCTGGACTTGCGCAGCCTGGCGCCGCTGGATACCCGGACGCTCCATGCCTCGGTGGAAAAGACCGGCAGGCTGGTGGTGGTGCACGATGCCAACCGCTTCTGCGGATTTGGCGCCGAGGTGGCGGCGGACGTGGCCGAGGCCTTCCACGGCAGGCTCAAGGGGCCGGTGCGCCGGGTGGCCGCGCCCCAGATTCCCGTACCGCTGACCCCGGGGCAGGAGGCCTTCTACAAACCGCAGCCCGAACAGGTGGTGGCGGCGGTGGAGAGCCTGTTATAGCCGGGGGCGATGGTCGCGTGGGTTGCTGCGCTTGCGGAGCAAAGAAAAGGCGGGGACCCTGAGGCCCCCGCCTTGTGTGTTCCGGGCTGTCGTGCCTGGTCGGGGCTGGCGCTCCCTACCCGAACGGCGACAGCGAGGTCTTGCTAGGCGCCCAACAGTTGCAGCGCCATGCGCGGCAGGGAGTTGGACTGGGCGAGCATGGCCACCGCAGCCTGGGACAGGATCTGCTGGCGGACGAACTCGGTCATTTCCAGGGACACGTCCACGTCGGAGATCCGGGATTCCGCCGCCTGGAGGTTTTCGGCCTGGATTTCCAG
>CAZNSV010000221.1:0-5970 GCA_964575775.1 uncultured Desulfovibrionaceae bacterium | reverse complement strand
TGGGATGTGGACTTCACCCCGGATACCAGCCTCTCGGAACAGGAATGGCTGGAACAGCTCGACGCGACCATCAGCGAGTCGGTGCGACTGCATCTGGTCTCGGACGTGCCCTTCGGGGTCTTTCTGTCCGGCGGTATCGATTCCAGCGTGGTGGTGGCCCACATGGGGCGCCATCTGGAATCGCCGGTCCACAGTTTCACCATCGGTTTCGAGCACGCCGAGTACGACGAAAGCCGCTTTGCCAGGCAGGCGGCGGAGCACGTCGGAGCCCGCCACTTCGAGGAGCGCGTCACCCTCGATACCGCCAATCTCCTGGACGAGTTCATCCATACCCTGGCCGCGCACTACGGGGAGCCCTTTGCCGACTCCTCGGCCATTCCCACCTACCATGTGTCGCGGTTGGCGGCCTCCCAGGTCAAGATGGTGCTTTCCGGAGACGGGGGCGATGAGCTCTTCGCCGGCTACAACACCTACCCGGCCATGCTCGATCTGGGACGTAAGACCCCCGGCAGGCTTACCCGTCTGGTTGCACGCTGGCGGGGTCACGGCGCCAATGATGTGGTGCGGGCCGCGCAAGGCCGCCCCGACCCGGCGGTTCTGCAGCGGCAAGCCGCGGTCTATGCCTATTTTCCCGACGCCTTGCGCAGACAACTCTATCGGCCGGAGTACAGCTCCGCCTGCGTGCCCCACCATGAACAGGGGCCGTTCCGGGAGCGTTTTCTCGCGGCAAGCAGCACCGAGCAACTCGGCGCGTTGCAGTATCTGGATCTGAAAACCTATCTTTGTGGCGATATCCTGGCCAAGGTGGACATCGCGTCCATGGCCCACTCCCTGGAGGTGCGGGTCCCGCTGCTCGATCATGTCGTGGTTGAGACCGCGGCCCGGGTGCCTGCGAAGTTCAAGTTGCGGGACGCGGACGGGTCGGTGGAAAAGAAGTACCTGCTCAAACGTCATGCCGCGACACTGTATCCCCCGGGGTTCTTCGAGCGCCCCAAACAGGGCTTCGGTGTGCCCATCGACCACTGGCTTTCCGGTGAACTCCACGCACAGGCAGCGCAGCGCATCATGCACAATGCCGGGGTGTTGCACGAACTGTTCGACGAGTCCCAGCGCCAAGCCCTGGTTGCGGATCCGGTTGCCGCGCGCAACAACGCCCCACGGATCTGGGCACTTCTGTTCCTCCAAGCCTGGGCGGAACAGAGCAGGGTGGCGCTGCCGTGAAGAGGAAGCTCTGGGAAGACGTGATCCGTCCGCCCCTCTACCGCTTCTACAAACGGTTGCAGGCGCGGGCCGAACATTCTGTGCTCTTCAAAATAGTCCTTGTCTCCCTCTATACGCCATACAGCATCCTGCGCCGGGCCCAACTTCATGTCTTTCGGAGCGCTGCCGTGAAGAGGAACCTCTGGGAAGACGTGATCCGTCCGCCCCTCTACCGCTTCTACAAACGGTTGCAGGCGCGGGCCGAACATTCGGTGCTCTTCAAAATAGTCCTAGTCTCCCTCTATACGCCATACATCATCCTGCGCCGGACCCAGATTTACGTGTTCAAGACCTTTGTCGCTTGCCGGAAAAATCTGACAAACGGTCTCCTGAAGTTGTGGGAGGACGTGCTTGCCTTGCCGCAGACCCTGCTGTCCTTGTTGGGCAGGGGCTTCAGGTTGGGCATCCGGCTGCTGAATTTTTGCATTTTTGGTGGCATGCTGGGAATTCACCTGCTGAAAAAGGCGCTGGGACTGCAGCCCAGGCAGGTAGAATCAATACTCGAGGTCTCAGCCTTATCGCACAAGCCGAAAATGCTTTCGTTGTTGTTTCGCGAAAAGGGCTTCAGGTCCCAGTATTTCGCCTTGAACACCAATTGGGCCTGCTCCTGGATCAGCCAGGGTTACGACTACGGTCTCCCGAACAACCTGCCCCCTGTGCGACGTGCCCTGTTGGAGACCTATTACGTTTGGTTTGTGGCTGCCCGCTACGACGTGATCCACTACCACTTCTCGGCCTTGCTGACGAGTACGGGTTGGGAAGTGCCCATACTCAAACGACTGGGCAAGGTCATTGTCTTTCACTATCGCGGTTGCGACGCCCGCCAGAAGAGTCTGAACCTGGCCAAGAACCCCGAGTTGAACTGTTGCATGGAGTGCGATTATCCCGCGGGCTCCTGCGAGAACGGCTATCAGCGCTGGCGCTTGGAGTTCGGCAGGAAATACGGCGATCTCATGCTCGTCACCACGCCGGATCTGCTGGACTTCGTGCCCGAAGGACAGCATATCCCCTTCATCCCCCCCCTGGGCGTGGACCTGGAGGCCGTGACCCCGGTGACACGGGACAGGGGCGTGTTCCGCGTGGTCACCAGTTCCAACCACCATGGGGTGGACGGTACGCAGTATGTCCGTGATGCTGTTGCGCGACTGCAGGCAGAAGGTGAAAGCATCGAGCTGGTGGAGGTGGTGAAGGTGCCTTATCGTGAGGCTCTGTCCATCTACAAGAGTGCGGACGTCTATGTGGGCAAGCTGCTCATGGGATATTACAACAACGCCAACATCGAGTGCATGCTCATGGGCGTGCCGTGCATGACCTACATTCGACCACAATTTCTGGAACCGCTGGGCGATTGCCCCATCATCAATACCCGCCCCAAAGAGGTGTACGACAACCTCAAGCGTTATCTCGGGGACAGGGAAGCCCTGCGGGAATTGGGGGCGCGGGGGCCCGAGTTCATTCGTCGCCACCATGACCCCGACGTGCTTGTGGGCAGGATGATCGCCCTGTTCAACAAGGCCCTGGCAGAGAAGTAGGAGCAATGGCCAAGCGTCTTGCTCGCCTTGCCCTGCCGTTTATTGATCGCCTGATCTGGCTTGTGGCCAGCCCTTTGCTCCTGCTGCTCTGTCGGCCTCGCAAGCCGGCGGATGCCGTGCGCTCCGTGCTGCACGTGTCCTTCATCAGCCACAAACCGGCCATGCTCGCCCGGCTCATGCGGGAGCGGGGCCTGGATGCCGCCTATCTGGCCATTCACGGCGAGCAAGGGTGGCTGGTGGCGGGGGGCAAGCCCTATGATTACAACATCCCCGGCGGAAGATGGCGCTTCCTGCGCCCCTTGTACGCCGTGTACTATCTTTGCTGCGTGCTGCGGCGTTACGACGTAATCCATTATCACTTCAGCTCACTGCTTGGGGGGCGGGGGCAGGAGCTGACCTGGCTGCGCCGCATGGGCAAACTCATCGTGTTCCACTTCCGGGGCTGCGACGCGCGGCAGAAGAGTGTGAACCTGGCCTTGAATCCACTGCTCAACTGCTGCCAGGAGTGCGACTACCCCCAGGGCTTTTGCGATACCGCCTACCAACGCTTCAAGCTGTCCCTGGCAGCTCGCTACGCGGATCTGCAGCTCGTCACCACGCCGGATCTGTTGGATTTCGTACCCCAGGGGCACCACCTGCCCTTCATCCCGCCCCAGGGTGTGGACCTGGCCGCAGTAGTGCCTGCGGCCCGCGACCGGAAGCTGTTCCGGGTGGTCACCTCCTCGAACCACCACGGCGTGGACGGCACCAGGCATCTGCGCGCCGCCGTGGCCCGTCTGCAGGCTGAAGGCGAGACGGTGGAGCTGGTGGAGGTGGTGCAAAAGCCTTTTCCTGAAGCGCTATCCATTTACAAGAGCGCGGATGTGTATGTGGGCAAGCTGCTCATGGGGTATTACAACAACGCCAATATCGAGTGCCTGCTCATGGGCGTGCCCTGCATGTCCTACATCCGTCCGGAGTACCTCGCTGCCCTGGGGGAGTGTCCGATCATCAACACACGCCCCCATGAGGTGTACGAGAATCTCAAACGGTGGCTGCACGACCGGGAGGGACTCAAGGCTCTGGGGGCCCGTGGTCCGGAGTTCATTCGGCGGCATCACGACGTGGAGACAATCCTGGGCAGACTGTTCGGGCTCTACGCCCAGGCCCTGGAACAGAAGCGGGGGCGAAGCACGAGCGGTGTGGCCATTGAAACCCATCGTGGTTGATTCGGTTCGCACAACGCGGACAGGCGGCTGGTAAGGACACGCCGTTGCGCTGTCTACCCGCTCGGCGGTGCTGGTCTGCCCGCTGGCGGGAGGCCCGTGAATTGGTTGAAGCGCTGCAGAAAAGTGCGTATGCCCAGTAGCTACGACACCGAGGCCGTTCTCGGGCCCTGCGCCAAGGAACACATCCGCGAATGGCGTCATGCGGAATGTATTCTCCAGCGGCGGTACATTGCCGGTTGGACAGTGACAATCCATACGAGACGAGGACAATGAACTGATGCGTGCTCGATTGCAGAGAATTCTCGCAGGAGTGAAAAGCAGGTTGCGCTTGGCGAACCAGGCCATGCAATCCGGGGCTGGGGCAGGGGAGTCGCATGACCAGGAGCTCCTCTACCTGCAGCAAAAGGTAACCTACCTCGAAAACCAGCTGCATTACATGAACGTCCTGGTGCGACACCTCGCGGCGCCCGTGATGGAAGAGCTGCCCTTTGTGCGACAGACCAAAGCCAGCTTCGATTTTCAGTGGGCGAACATCCCCCAGGGGCGCTACATGTTGGAGAATCCGGAGTTTCGCAAGGAAGCCGCCGGATATGTGCAGCAGTTCAGCGGACTCCCTGCGTCCTGGTTTCCGGGCAAGAAGGTCATCGACGTGGGCTGCGGGTTGGGGCGGTATTCCTGGGCCATGTGCACCATGGGGGCCGAGGTGCTTTCCGTGGACCAGTCGGCCGCGGGCCTCAAGCGTGTGACCGAGGCATGCAAGGACTATCCCACGCATCGCACCAGGCAGGTGGATCTGCTGCGCCCCCTGGATATTGCCGAGCAATTCGATCTGGTCTGGTGCTTCGGGGTGCTGCACCATACCGGAGACACCTACGGCGCATTCAAGCGTATCGCTCCTCTGGTGAAACCCGGCGGACACATCTTCCTCATGCTCTACGGGCTGCCCCGCCCAGAATTCGTGAGTGACTACGCCGAGATCAACGAATACGACGCGTGGCGACGCCGGACCTGCAACAAGGACCTCGCCGGAAAGCTGGACGCCGTGGTGCAGGGCATGCGCAACAAGGAGTTCAGGGTGCCGGGCGAGGAGCACATCCATGGCTATTTCGACGCCGTGGCTCCGCCCATCAACGACCTCTACAGCTTTGAAGAGGTTGAGGGCTGGCTGCTCGAGGAGGGTTTCGCGGACATCCGCATCACCGTGCCCACGCGCAACCTGCATCTGGTCGCAAGAAGGCCCTGAGGAGTGTCTTGTCCCTGCCAGGGAGTGGAACGTCCTTGTTTGGGCAAGTGATTTCCATGGATCGGTTCTGATTTGCAAACGTCGAATCGGCTCCCGGGTCTGGGCCCGTGGGGGCGGAGGGATTGCGTACATGCGTGTAATGATTGTTGGCGCCGGTGGGTTCCTGGGGTTGACCCTGAGCAGGGTGCTGGTTGCGCGCGGGCATGAGGTCGTGGGCTGTGTACGCACGCCCCTTGCCACGGGTCTTCCAGGGGTGGATTACCTCTACGGCGACATCCTGGCGGCTGCCTTTACCCCGCCTGCCGGTACCCAGTGTTGCATCTATCTTGCGCAATCGCCCCACTACAGGGAGTTCCCGGCCATGGCCCGCCATCTCTTCGGCGTCAATGCCCTGGGGGCGATCGATCAGGCCCGGGCCTGCACCGAGGCCGGGGTTGGGCAGTTTTTTTACGCTTCCACCGGCAATGTCTATGCTCCCAGTTATTCCGCCATGGCCGAGGGGCACCCCTTGCGGCGCGACCAGCCCTACAGCCTGAGCAAGGTCATGGGCGAGGAAGGCGTGGCGCTGTTTTCCGATCGCATGCAAACCGTTGCCCTGCGCATCTTCGGGCTCTTCGGGCCCGGCGAGAAGCCCGGCACCCTGGCCGCCAACCTTCGCTCCCGCGTTCGTCAGGGCGAGCCGGTATTCCTGCAGTCAGCCCCCCATGAGCAAGAAACCGAGGGACTG
>CAZNSV010000220.1:0-5972 GCA_964575775.1 uncultured Desulfovibrionaceae bacterium | reverse complement strand
CTCTTTTCCCCCAATGCCTATGTACAGGCCAAGTCGCGGCTGCCCGGTCTGCAATATCTGGCCTCCATCCAGAAGCTCAACGTCTTCGGTGAGGTGCAGGACCACTACCAGGGCTTCATCGTGGTCAAGACGGACAGCCCCTACCACGGCCTGCAGGACCTGCAGGGCACGCGCTTCGGGTTCACCGACCCCCAATCCGTGTCCGGGTATCTCTATCCGAAATTGTTGTTCAGGGAGCGCGGCATCCACCTCGAGACCTTCTTCTCCCGCACCTTCATGCTCCGCAAGCACGACAAGGTGCTCAGGTCCATTCTGGAGGGAGCCATCGACGCAGGCGCCTGCTACGACGACGCCTATTACGACCTGGACCGGCAGCGGCCCGGCACGTTGCGCATCCTGGCCCGCACCCCGCCCATCCCCTTCGATGCCTACGCCGCGGGAGGGCATGTTTCCCAGGGCATGGTGCAAGCCCTGCGGCAGGCCCTGGTGGGGTACCTGGACGCCCCGGAGCGCCGGCCGGAGATGCTGGGCAGCCCACACAGTTTTGTGGTGCGGGACGATACCTTTTACGACTCGGTGCGGGCCATTGTCCATGAACTGCAATGATCAGGGCAGGGGTGGTCAGGCCCCACGCCTGCTGGGAGCGGCAATGACCCTTTGCCCACCAGAACCCACCGGCTCGCGACCAGGTCGTTGCCAGGCCCGGCGCGCATGAGACTGCCCGCGCAGATCGCCCTCATGGTCTACTGCCCCTTGCTGGTCATGGGCGGGGTCTTTCTGTTCCAGATCGAATCCTTGCTGGGGCGCCTGGAGCACTCCATCCAGGAGCAGCTGCAGCAAGGCCGGACCCAGTTCCTGGAAGCCATGGCCCATGATTTGGGGCATCATGCCCGGGTGGCCAGGCTGGTCTCGGCGGGGGCGGAGGTTGTTCCGGCCCTGGACATGGGCGACAGCGACCTCTTGTTCCGCCGGGCGGCCAACTTCATCAGCACGGAATCCGAGTTCATCACCTTTCTGGATGAGCGCGGCATCGTCATCGCCCGGGGGCACGACGAGTACCGCTTCGGCGACGACCTGAGCCGGGCTCCGCTGGTCGCCGCGGCCCTGAAGGGCGAAACCCTGCAAGGCCTGGCCGAACTGGGCGGCACGTTGCGCCTGGTGCATATCCAGTCCGTCAGGCAGCACGAGGAGCGCATCAAGGGCGTCGTGGCGGTGGGAGAATTTCTGGAACCCTTTCTCAAGCACGAGGCAGCCTCCCGCAAGGGACTGGACATCAGCCTGCTCCGCGATGGAGAGCTCCTCTACGCCACCGACACGGACGAGGCGCTGGTGGGCTGGGACACCCTGGACATCAGCGTGCCCCTGCTGAGCGGCGGGGAAGTCGTCATCCGGTTGCACGAGAACCATCTGGAGCAGCGCCAGGAGTTGCAGACCCTGCGCCGCACCCTGCTGGGCACGAGTCTAGCCTTGTTCGCGGGTCTGGGGCTGGTGCTGGCCTTCTTCGTGAAGCGTCTGGTGCGCCCCTTGCGGGGGTTGGTGGAGGTCATGCGGGGTTATCCCGGGAGTGGGGGCGCGGCCATGACCGCCCTGCCCGCTGCGAGCAACGAGGTCGGGGACCTGACCCGGGCCTTCGACGACATGGTAGGGCAGTTGGAGCGGCAACAGCGCTCCCTGGAGCAGGCCGAGCAGAAGTACCGCAGCATCTTCGAGAATTCCCTGGCCGGGATCTACCAGAGCACCCTGGATGGGCGTTTCCTCAGCGCCAACCCCGCCATGGCGCGGCTCTTCGGTTACGATTCGCCCGTGGCTTTCGTGGCCGCCATCACGGACATCGCCACCCAGACCTATGCCCATGCCGAGGAAAGGTCCCGGGACCTGGACACCCTGTTGCGCTCGGGAGCCTTGCAGAATCACCAGCTGGAGTGCCGCCGTCGGGACGGGCAAAGCGTCTGGGTCTCCGAGACGTCCTGGCTGGTGCGCAATCCCGAGGGCGAGCCCCTGTACATCGAGGGCTCGCTCATGGACATCACCGAGCACAAGCGGGCCCAGGACCTGGAGCGGGAAAAAATCGCCGCCGAGGCGGCCAATGCCGCCAAGAGCCAGTTCCTGGCCGCCATGAGCCACGAGATTCGCACGCCCATGAACGCCATCGTGGGCATGGCGGAACTGCTCAAGCACACGGCTCTCGATGCCGAGCAGCGGCAGTACCTCCAGATCTTCGAGGGGGCCAGCAGCTCCCTCCTGACCTTGCTGGGCGACATCCTCGACCTCTCCAAGGTGGAGGCCGGGGAGTTGCGGCTGGAGTCCGTGCCCTTTTCCCTGCGTGAGGTGGCGGAGGCCGGGTGTCGGATCCTGGCGCCCCAGGCCCAGGACAAGGGGCTGCGCCTGCACTGCGAGGTGGCCCCAGAGGTCCCGGACCGGTTGCTGGGCGATCCCGCACGTTTGCGTCAGATCTGCATCAATCTCCTGGGCAATGCCGTCAAGTTCACCTCTGCCGGGGAGGTGGGGCTCCGGGTGGGGCTCGACACCGCTCCCATCCTGCCCGGGGAGACAACGGCCCCAGTGTCCCTGCGCTGGAGCGTCAGGGATACCGGCATCGGCATCAGTCCGGAAAACCAGCAGCGGATCTTCGGGCGCTTCACCCAGGCCGACAGCTCCATCACCCGTGAATACGGCGGCAGCGGTCTGGGACTGGCCATCTGCAAGCACCTGGTGGAACTCATGGGGGGGCGCATCTGGGTGGAGAGCGTGGAGGGAGCGGGCAGCACCTTTCATTTCGTGATCACCTTGGCGCGGGAAGATGAGACCTCCCCCAACATCGGTCCGGCAACGGTTGCTGCCGATGCGGGGCTGGCCTGGTGCGGCCCCGCCGGGGGGCGGGAGCTGCCCCACGGAGCCCCGAGGAACATTCTCATGGTGGAAGACTCGGAGTTCAATGCCTTTGTGATCCTGGCCTATCTCAAGGAGTACCGTTGCAGCATCGACATCGCCCGGGACGGCAGCCAGGGGCTGGAGCTGTACAAGCAGAAGCCCTACGCCCTGGTGCTCATGGACCTGCGCATGCCGGTGATGGACGGCTACACCGCCACCCGGGCCATTCGGGCCTGGGAAGCCGAGCAGGGGCGCTCGCGGACCCCCATCCTGGCCATGACGGCCCAGGCCTTTCAGGAAGATGTGGAGCGCAGCCTGGTCGCGGGCTGCGATCGGCATCTGGCCAAGCCCCTGCAGAAGGAGACACTGCTGGAGGCCATCCGCTGCTTTGCGCCCCAGGTGCTGCAGGAGAAAGAGGTCTCGGCCACGCAGTCGGACCTGGATGCCCTGGCCACGGAGATCCGGGCGCATGGTGGGTTCCAGTCGCCGTCGGCGCCGTCCCCTGCCGCCCCCTCGCCTGGTCCCGGTTCATACGGAGATACGGGCCGGCTCCCGGAAGACCTGGCGGAGTTCTGCCGCGGCCTGGAAACCCAGGAGCGGCTGGTGGTGGAACTGGACCCGGATTTCGCGGACATCGCCCCCACCTATCTGGAGTCCGTGGCCGTCCATGTCCGGACCATGCGGGGCTTGGTGGAGGCGGGCGATTTCGAACCCATCCGCCAGGTGGGGCACCAGATGAAAGGGGAGGGACGGGCTTTCGGCTTCGCGCCTATCAGCTTTCTGGGAGCTCAATTGCAACAGGCGGCCGGGGCGGGTGAGGCCCCCCTGCTGGGGTGGATCCTGGATTGCATGGAAGCCTATCTGGAGCGAGTGGAACTGTGCTGAGCGTGGTGGAGGCCGTGTTGTCCCGGATCCCCAGCGACATTGAGAGGCCGCAAGGCATGCTTGAAGCAGGTTGCCGTGGAGCAAAGGCTGCGCTACCGTGGCAACGGCTGCAGCTTGCCAGTGCCCGCAACCACTTCAAACCAGGCGAGGTAGTTCCATGACGCGTACCGATCAGCTCCAGGAGCGGTCCTTGCGGCTTCCGGTCCTCCATGGTGTCACCGCATTGTTGTTGTTGGGGAGTTTGCTCACTGTCTTGGGCACGCCGTCGGCCCTGGCCCGCTCGCTGGAGGAGATCGAGGCTTCCGGGGAACTCCGGGTCTGTTTCTCGCCCATCCATCCTTCCATTGTCAGCGCCGAGCCTCCGGGTTGCCGGGAGGATTGCGCCTTTACCGGCCCCGCGTTCGAGGCCGCGCAGGCCTTTGCCGCCTCCCTGGGGGGCGGAGTGCGCGTGCGGGGGCTGGCCGTGCCCTGGAACGAAAAGTTCGCCAATGCCGGGGGCGAGGTGGTCTACGACGGGGAGTACGTGCCGGAACTGCTGGCCTCGGGAACCTGTGACCTGTACCCCAACAATCTGGCCAAAACCCCGTGGCGTCTGAAGAAGTTGGATATCGTAACCATGTTTCCCAACCGGCTCATCGTGCTCACGGGGCCGGACCGCAAGGATTCCCTGCGGGGGCCCTCGGACCTGGCCGGCAAGGTGGCGGCGGTGGAAAAGGAAACGTCCTTCCACAGCTGGCTGTTGGAGCAGAACCGCAGCGTGTTCTCCGGCAACCCTATCGAGATTCGCCTGCTGCCCACGGACCAGGCCTTCCAGGCGATCCTGGCCGGGGAGGCCGACTTCACGGTCATCGACGCGGACGCGGCGTTCTGGGCCATCCGACGTCAGTACGACGCCCTGCACATGGCCTTTCCCGTGGGCGCCACGGACGAGGTGGGCTGGGCCATGCGCAAGGAAGACCAGGAGCTGCAGCAGGCGGTGGCGACGTTTTTCACGGCCCAGCGAGCCTATGACGGCTCGGCGCTCAACCAGCTCTGGAACGATTATTTCGGCATGAACCTGCAGCAATTCATCGGCCTGCTCGGCTCCATCCAGGAATGACACGAGGAGTTCCCATGCGGATCAGACGGTTTCGGAAACTTTTTGGCCTGAGCCTCGTTCTGGGGTGCCTGTTGTGCTCCTGGTCTTCGGCCCTGGCCCGGGGCCTGCAGGAAGTCATCGAGTCCGGTGAACTGCGGGCCTGCGTGGTGCCCATCTCCCCGGCCTATGTGCGTTTTGCCGCCGAGAGCTGCCTGGAGGACTGCGAGGCCTCGGGCTCCGTGCCCCGGGTGGTGGAGGCCTTTGCCCGCTCCCTGGGGCCCGGGGTGCGTCCGGTGTTCCACCGGGTGCAGTGGGGCGAGCAGTTCCAGAACGACCAGGGTCTGACAGACCTGGCCGCCGAGTACACCCCACGGTTGCTGGCCAGCGGCAAGTGCGACATCTACCCCAGCCACCTGACCCGCAACGAGTGGCGGCAGAAGAAGATGGAGTTCGCCATCCTCTTCTCCAGCCGCATGATGGTCCTGGTGCACAAGGACCGGGTGGGGGATTTCCAGAGCCTGGAGGACCTTGGGGGCAAGTCCGCTTCCGTGGACATCAACACCAGTTTCCACACCTGGCTCGAAGAGCAGAACCGCGAGACCTTCAAGGACAATCCGGTGCGGCTGCAGGTGGTGACCGTGGGCGACGAAAACATCGTGGTGCAGGCGGGGGAGGCGGATTTCACCCTGCAGGACGCGGATGTCTCACTCTGGGAAATCGCCAACCGCATGCAGGACCTGCGCGTGGCCTTTCCGGTGGGGCCCGTGGACTACATCGGCTGGGGGCTGCGCAAGGAGGATGTGGACCTGCGCGACGCGGCCCAGAGTTTCTTCGACACCCAACTTCAGGACGAGACCTCGGAGTTGAATCGGATCTGGAAAGAGGAGTACGGCCTGACCCTCAGCCAGCTGCAGCTCCTGATCCAGGCCACCCAGTAGGCGACCGACATGGCATCCCTCGCAGCGCGGCTGTTTTCCGGCTCCATCAAGACCCGGCTGCCGGCCATGATCGTGGCCATCGTGGCGGTGGTGATCCTGCTTTTGTCCCTGGTCACGGCGCAACGCGCCATCGGCCTGCTGGAGCGCGAGTCGCGGCGGGAGCTGCGCCAGTCCCTGGGCCTGACCGCGGAACTCCTGCA
>CAZNSV010000219.1:0-5983 GCA_964575775.1 uncultured Desulfovibrionaceae bacterium | reverse complement strand
TGAGGCCCGTCTGCCAGTGCTCGGTGACGCGGTAGGTGGTGCAGATGAATGGGAAGCGCGGATCGCAAACCGCCTTCTCTTCCGCGGCAAAGTGCAGAGCCGTGGGGTTGTGCAGCTGCTTGGAGAAGGGGTGCTCGATGACCGGGCACTCCAGGGGTTCGTAGTATTCGGGGAACGGTCCGTCCACGCGTCCCGGTCCGAAGATGGCGCCATGGCCGTCCGCCCTCATGATGAAGGGGTGCCTGGTGCCGGCGGGCCAGGGGCCGTCGGGCACGTCGCCCTGCCACTTCTCGCCGTCCCAGGCGATGACCGCCTTCTCGGGCGCATAGGGCTTGCCTTCCATGTTCACGGAGGCACGGTTGTAGATGATGCGACGGTTCATGGGCCAGGCCCAGGTCCATCCGGGGAAGAGGCCGATCTTGGCCTGCATCTCGGTCTGGGTCTTGTCGCGGCGCTTGGTCTTGTTGCCGTCGGTACCGTAGGAGTTGCAGTACAGCCAGTTACCCGAGCAGGTGGAGCCGTCGGCCTGCAGGTTCGGGAATCCGGGCACCAGATCACCGGCCTTGTACGTCTTGTCGCCGATGGTCACGTCCTTCAGGAAGTAGCCGTTGACCAGACGGGCGATCTTGTCGGCGTTGAAGCCGTGGTCGTCCTTCCAGTCCGCGATGTTCAGCTTGAGGATGGGATCGGCCAGCTTGCCGGGTTTCTTGGCGTAGAGCTTCTGCACCCGTTCGAACAGGTCCACCATGATGTGGCCGTCGGACACCGTGCCCTTCATGGGCTCGGGGCCCTGGTAACGCCACTGCACCCAACGGCCGGAGTTGGCGATGGAACCTTCTTTTTCGGCAAAGGTACAGCAGGGCAGGAAGAAGACCTCGGTATTGATCTTCTTGGGATCCATGTCCGGACCGCGCCAGAAGGAGCCTGTCTCGTTGTCGAACAGGTTGACGTTGACCATCCAGTCCAGCTTACCCAGGGCTTCACGGGTCTTGTTGGAGTTGGGACCGCTGCAGGCGGGGTTCATGCCCCAGGCGAAGAAACCCTTGATCTTGCCGGCGAGCATGTCGTCGAAGAGGTAGATCCAGGTGTAGTTCTTGCCGTCTTCGCCCTTGGGCAGCCAGTTGTAGCTGTCGTTGCAGTCCACGTCCGGCCACATGGCCTTGAGCAGGCTGGCGGAGTATTTCGGGAAGTTGCCCCACCAGTTGGCGCTCTTCTCGTCCTTGGTCGCCGGGGTGAACTTCTTGTTGTACTCCTCGAAGGTCTGCAGCGAGCCGGTGGGGGTGGCCAGATAGCCGGGCAGGATGTGCACCAAAAGGCCCATGTCCGTGGAGCCCTGCACGTTGGATTCGCCGCGCAGCGCGTTCACGCCGCCGCCGGCCACACCCATGTTGCCCAGCAGCAACTGGATGATGCACATGGCGCGGATGTTCTGCACGCCCACGGTGTGCTGGGTCCAGCCCATGGCGTACATGATGGTCCCGGCCTTGTCCGGCTTGCCCGTGGCGGCGTAGGCCTTGTAGACTTCCAGCAGCTTGTCCTTGGGCGTGCCGGTGATTTCGGACACCTTGTCCAGATCGTAGCGCTCATAGTGCTTGCGCAGCATCTGGTACACGCAGCGGGGATCCTGCAGCGAAGTGTCCTTCTTGGGGATGCCGTTCTCGTCCATCACGAAGGCCCAGCCGCTGCGGTCGTACTTGCCGGCCTTGGGGTCGAAACCCGAGAACAGGCCTTCCTCGAAAGAATAGGAATCGGCCAGGATGAAACCCGCGTTGGTGTAGTTGACCGTGTACTCTTTATGGATCAGGTCATTGTCCATGATGTACTTGGTCATGCCCGCCAGGAAGGCGATATCCGCGCCGGACCGCATGGGGGCGTAGATGTCGCACTGGGTGGACGTACGGGTGTATCGGGGGTCCACATGGATGAGGACGCCGCCCTTATCCTGGGCCTTCTTCACCCACTTGAAGGAGATGGGGTGGTTTTCGGCAGGGTTGCTGCCCATGATCAGAGTGCAATCACTGTTCTTCAGGTCGATCCAGTGATTGGTCATCGCGCCGCGCCCGAACGACTCTGCCAGAGCCGCTACAGTGGCGCTGTGTCAGAGGCGGGCCTGGTGTTCAATGTAGTAGACCCCCATGCTGCGCAGCATGGCCTGGTAGATGAACAGTTCCTCGTTGTCCAGGGCCGCCGAGCCCACGGAGGCCAGACCGTCGCAACGGTTGACCAGCTGATCCTTCTCGTTCTTCAGAAGCAGGGTCTCTTCACGGGTCTTGTAGATACGCTGGGCAATCTGATCCAGCATCCAGTCCCAGGACTTCTCTTCCCACTTGTCGGATTTGGGAGCCCGGTACAGCGGGCCTTTGGGGCGGGTGGAACCTTCCACCAGTTGCCAGGTGGCCGCGCCCTTGGCGCACAAGGCGCCTTCATTGATGGGATGGTCGGGGTCGCCTTCGATGTTGATGGCACGCTTGGTCTTGGTGTCCGTGTGCACGATGAGACCGCAGCCCACCGAGCAGTAACAGCAGGCCGACGTTGTTTCCTTGGCCTCCTTGGTCTTCAACTCGTACTGCCCGGCCAAAGCCGCCACAGGCTTCAGATCGAAGCCCAGGCCGCCGAAGGCCGTTGCCGCGGTACCCACGGCCGTGAATTTGAGAAATCCTCGTCTGTCCAGTTTCATGCCTACTCCTCACTTCCTGTTTTGCGGTTCCCGATCATCCGGCCCGGATCTCCCTGCACAAAAAGAGCTGCAGGTCGTATCCGGACAGGAACGGCTCCAAACGCGCCCTTAGCACCCGTTCCGGGCCTTGCGCCATGGGACGCAACGCCAGCTGCATCGCACGCAGCTCCGTTACGGCCAGGTCGAAGCCCAGACCGGCAAAGGGGAGCCCCTGGAGCGGGGTCCACGTGTCCGAATGAGAGTTGACGCTGTACGGCATTGCCTTTGCCTCTGGTTAACGTTGCATGTTTGATCAGCGTTGATCCAAGTGATGCCACAAGTGACGGAAACGGGTCAAAAACCGGAGATGGCACTCACGCAGAATTCGGCACAAATTTGCACAGACTGGCCGCCAGCAAGGGAAAGATATCCTCCTTGCGCTGATTGTACCTGAATTCCAGTTCCTTGAGGTGCAAGGGGAACCACCGGGCCGGCAGGCCCCGGGTCCTGCGCAGGCGCTCCAACAGGACCGTCCAGAAGCCCTGGCGGCTGTCCACATACAGGGCCCGGGCCAATTTCCGGCTACGGAAAGGGGCGGCCTGGGCCTCGGAGGCAGCGCAAAAAAGCAGCGTCTCGTAGTGGCGGTAGCGGTCGGTATAGACCAGGCGCCCCCGCGTGGCCGTGCCCAGGTGGAAGTTGTTCTTGAAGTGGGCCAGACCGGCCACGCTCAGATCCTGCATGATATCCACGAAAACCCAGCCCTTGCGCTCGAGAATGCCGAAAATGGGCGGACTCGTTTCATCGGCGCCCTGCAAGAGCCCCATACGCAAAAACAGAGGCGCGTCCAGGGCCTGGGCCAGAATTGCCCGGCGCATGGTCATGAGCAGGGCGGTGGCGGTATTGCCGGCCAAGCCCAATTGCGCGGCCAACAATTGGGGGGGCAGGTCCAGTTCGAAGAGCTTGATGGCCCAGAGCCATTGGCGGCAGTCGCAGTTGCCGGCATTGATGAACCGGCCGCTGAAGTCATGGAAGGTGTACCCGCAGCGGGAGCAACGCCGCCGCCCCTCCTTGAGTCGGTATAACCGCCTTTCGTTGCAGCGGGGGCAATGGCGTTGATGGTTTTTCCAACAAAAATCCAACAAGTACCTCTTGGCTGAGGATTCTTTTTTTATCAGTTCTGAAAAGGTGTTAACGTCCATGTGTGAATCATATCCTTGTGCCGGAATTTTTTCTACTAATTTTTCGCATCATTTGTTTCGATTGTGACAATTTGTCTCGATGATGGAAGCCGCTCATTTCTTGCCTGGAATCTCCGGCTCTGCTATGGACTGGAAATACTGAGCCCATCAACGATTTGTCAGGAGTTCGCATGAACCTCTCCCCATCCACTCCTCCGGAGCTGCGGTCGAGCTCCTGGTTTCCGAATCCGCGCCTGTTTTCTCTGTTCACCCTATGCGTGGCATTGGTGTTCTGCGTCACCACCGCTGGCGCCGCCGCGCAGCCAGGCCCGGGCGACAGCATGCCCGAGCTGCGCATTGTGGCCCCTTCCTTGCCTCAGGATCGGGAATACCTCGGTGTTGGGGGGGAGGGCAGCTTCTCCCCGGCGGATATCCAGGCCGAAGTCCTCATCTTCGAGTTGGTGGGGGTGTATTGCCCCTTCTGTCATAAACAGGCCCCGCTGTTCAACTCGCTCTTCAAACGGCTGCAGCGGGCCGGACTGGGTGAGAAGGTCAAGATGTTGGCCGTGGCCTCGGGCGCAAGCGAACTCGAAGTGGCCCAGTTGCTCAAGCATTCGGCCTATGCCTATCCAGTGGTGCGGGACGAGGACTACAGCGTGCACAAGGCGCTGGGCGAACCCAAGACCCCCTTCACCCTGGTGGTGAAAAAGGATGGCAGCATCGTCTATGCCCATCTGGGGGTGACGGAGGACGTGGACGCCCTGTTCGACCTGGTGCGCGGACTGGTCCAATAGCCCTGAAGGGGGGCCCATGCGCCGGATCATGAATCTCGCCGCCTCACCCTGGCTCGCGCTGCTTTTCCGCCTCTATATCGGCAGCGTTTTCATCTACGCCAGCATGAGCAAGATCATCTACACCGGCGAGTTTGCCGAGAACATTGCCGCGTATCAGATCCTGCCCTGGTGGCTGGTGAATTTCACGGCCGCGGTCCTGCCCTGGATGGAAATCATCTGCGGGGTCCTGCTGATCATCGGCGTACGCGTTAAAAGCGCGGCCCTGTGCATCGCGGGCATGTTGGTGGTCTTCAGCGTGGCCATCGGCCTCAACCTCATCAAGGGCACGCCCATCAGCTGCGGGTGTTTCAGCAGCCTGGAAGAAGAAATGAGCATCATGACCCTGGTGCGCGATCTCGTCTGGCTGGGCATGACGCTCCATGTCTTTTTTTTCGACAGGGTTCTGCAACTGGAGCGAAGTTTCCTCGTCGCCGTCAAGGAGACCTGAGATGCGTCGTTTACCCCTCCTGTTTCCAACCGTCTTTCTGCTCATGTTCGCACTGGCCGCCTGCTCCGGAGAGCAGCGAAGCCTGGACGGCACCTACCAATCGCGCCTGGCGGACGGACGCAGCGTGACCCTGGAGTTCAAAACCGGGGGCGAGGGGGCCTGGTCCGTGGCCGATGCCGAAACCGTACCCTTCAAGTGGTCCGTGGAAAAGAATGATCTCGTGCTGCGCACCAGGACCGGGGGGCTGGTCTCCGGCGAACTGCAGGGCGACGCCATCCGCATCCAACTACCAGGTGTGGAAACCATGACCTTTCGCCCCTTGAAATAGGGAAGGACCTGCGGCAGGACCCGAGGGTCTGCCCACCGGCGCCCTGTCCAGGAGCGATCCGCCTGTTCATTTTCGCCCACCGAATACATCCACACAGGAGGGCGCCATGCTTCGGTTCAACAGCTCTTTCGGCATTCCCCTCCGCTTGTTGGGCACCTGCTGCAGCGCCTTGTTGCTGCTGGCCGCTGTCTGCAGCGCCCAGACCTCGCGCGAGGCGGTGCCGGAAATCAACGAATTCGGTTGGAAGTTTCTCATGTGGGGGCAGAGCCCCCAGGACGTGCAGTCCACCTTTGCCGCACAACAGCAGACCTTCGCTCCCCGTGAGCTGCGGGCCCTGGACCTGCTCACCGGCTTCGATGCCGCCTGGCGCCCCCTGGAGATCACCGCAACGGCCCTGGGCAGGGACACCCGTTTCCTGGCCACGGACTTCAACGACGCGGTGCTCATCTTCCGCAACAACCGGCTCTTCGGTGTGCAGATTTCCCGCTCCTCCCCGCAGCACCTGCAGGACAGCCTGTTCCAGGCCATGGTCAAGCGGTA
>CAZNSV010000218.1:0-6020 GCA_964575775.1 uncultured Desulfovibrionaceae bacterium | reverse complement strand
AGCATGAAAATGATCCTCGTGGCAAGTGAAAGTTAAAGTGTTGGGTGATTGATTGTCAAGCCGGAAGGACCAGGGGATCCGGTCCGGAGAGGTGTCGCCAGAGCGCCTGCACGGCAAGGCCATAGCTCATGAGGCCGAAACCGGCAATGACTCCGATCACGTGTCGGCCGATGTAGCTCTGCTGGCGCAGGGGTTCGCTGCGCGCCCAGATGTTGGAAAGGTGCACCTCCACGCAGGGCAGCCCGATCCAGGCCAGACAGTCGGCCAGGGCCAGGGAGGTGTGGGTGTAGGCCCCGGCGTTGAGCACCACGCCGTGGATGCCCTCCTTGCGCGCCGCCTCCAGGCGGTCGATCATGGCTCCTTCGCTGTTGGACTGGAAATAGGTCAGCCGCACCTCGCGGCTGTTGGCCCCCAGCAGGACGTCCACCACCCCTTGCAGAGCCTCCATGCCTTGCGTACCGTAGATCTCCGGCTGGCGCTCTCCCAGGGCCCCCAGATTGGGGCCGTTCATCACCAACAGTGCGTACGCCATGGTCGAGTCCTCCTTCTACAACCGGGTGCCGTGTGCTTCGCCCCGGAAAAATGGTTCGTAGACCCGCCCTTGTCAAGGGCCGTGAGATCCTTTCATGAGCAAGACCCCCCTGCCCCAAATGACCCTGGAGTCCACCCTCTTCACCATGGCCCAGCTGCGTGACATGCCCCAGGCGCCCCAGGTGGCCCTGGCCGGACGTTCCAACGTGGGCAAGTCCTCCCTGGTGAACACCATGGCCGGGCGCAAAAAAGGCCTGGCCAAGATCAGCGCCACCCCCGGCAAGACCCGCAGCCTCAACTTCTACAAGGTGGACACCGGCGGGCTCTACCTCGTGGACCTGCCCGGCTACGGCTACGCCCGCTGCTCCAAGACCGAACGCGACCAGTGGGCCAAGCTCATCGACCGCTACCTCAAGGACGCGGGGCCGCTGCTCCTGGGCGTGGCCGTGCTCCTGGACTGCCGCCACGAGCCCCAGCGCCTGGACATCGAGCTCACCGCCTACCTGCGCCGCATGGGGCAGACCGTGTTTCCCGTGCTCACCAAGGCCGACAAGTGCAAGCAGAACGACCGTGCCGCCCGGATCAAGGACTGGAAAGCCCTGCTCCCGGGCTCCGACCCCCTGCTCTTTTCCAGCAAGACCGGCCTGGGGCGCGAGGCCCTCTGGCAACGCCTCCTGGGCGCCGCGAACCTCCTCCCGGCCGAGCCGGCCATGACCACACCCGCCTCAGACCCGGGCTCGACGCCGACCGTGCCAGACCAGGCGCCCCAGGGCCACGACGCAGAATAGCCCGTTGCCGAACCAGGCCGCGGCCAGGGGGGGCAGCAGCCCCCTCTCGCCCATGGACACGCAAACCATGGTCAGGCCGTAGTAGGCGAAGGTCAGGATCAGCCCCGCCAGGACGCTCAAATACAGGTTGTCCGTATAGGTGGTCAGGGCCAGGGCCAGCAGGGCCATGACCAGCAGCGAGAAGGCGTAGGCGATCTTCAGGTGCCAGACCGTGCGCAAGCCTTCCACGTTGGAGCCCGAGCCCCCCAGTTCGCGGATCACGCGCCCCAATTGCCAGAGGGGCAGCTGCGTGGGGTCCCGGTGCGGATCCATGGCCACAAAGGCCGTGAGATCCTGGGTCAAGGGCACTTGCATCCGCTCCAGGCGCTCCAGCACAAAGCCTTCCGGGTCCAGGACCTCCACCTGCTCCAGGGTCCAACCCGCGTCGCTGCCGCGTGGACTGCCGAAAAACTTCTTGGCCCGGACGATACGCTCCCACTCCATGCGCCCCTCGACCAGAGTGTAGATGGTGATGCCTTCGCCCTTGCTGCGGGCCGGGACCGTGCTTTCGAGCTTGACCACGTGGTTGCTTTCGCGAAACCAGACATTGTGGAGCACTCGGCGATCCATCTGGTGCTTGCGGACTTCTTCCTTCCAGATGCGTCCGGCCTCCTGTTCGCCGTAGACCCCCACCAGCTGGGAAAAGGCCAGTTGCAGGAGGCTGCAGAGCAGGCTGAAGATCAGGAAGAAGCGAACCAGGCGTCCGAAGCTCACCCCGCCGGCCTGCAGGGCCAGGAGTTCGCGGCTCTTGGCCATGATGCCCAGTTGGAGCAGCACGGCCAGCAGGAACACGGCAGGCAGGATCTGGGAGACGATGAGGGGCAGTTTGACCAGGAAATAGGTGACCACGGTCCCGAGGCCCAGCCCGGCCTCCAGGAAGTCGTCCAGGCGGTCGAACAGGTCGGCCAGGAGATAGATGCCCGCGCCCAGGCCAAGGCAGGCCCCCAGCAGCACCAAATTCTGGCGCAGCAGATAGCGCTGCAGCAGGGTCACGAGCGGTCTCCCTGGCCGTTGGCGTCGGCCGCGGCCTTGCGCGGGCGCAGTCGCTGGAAGACCTGGCGTGCCCACTCGTTGGCGTTGAAACGCCGCTCCTCGGCACAGCCGCGGATCCCGGCCAGGGCCAGGAGCAGGAAGAACAGGTTGGGTAGCCAGAGCCCCACGGCCGGATTCAGGGTGCCGGTCTCGCCCAGGCTCAACCCCAGGGACAAGAGCGAGTAGTAGGCCATGAAGAAGCCCAGGGCCAGGAAAAAGCCCAGCTGACGGCGCAGCCCCTCGAAGGCCATGGCCAGGGGCAGGGCAAAGAGCCCCAAGACCAGACAGGCCGCGGGAAAGACCCAGCGCTTGTGCAGCTCCACTTCCAGCTTGCGCCGATACTTGTCGTCGTATTCGTCCAGGGCCTGGGGGTCCTGGTTCAGGGAGCGCAGCCGCTCCCAGGACATTTCCTTGGGCTTTTGCACGTCCACGTCGAAGTCTTTCAGCACCTTGGTCAGGTCCAGCCGCACCTGGTAGTTGTCGAAGTGCAGGACGCTGACGCTCTCGCCCTCCTGGCGGTAGATGCGGCCATCCTGCAGGGCAATGATCACCTGCCCCCTGCCGGGGACGGTGCGCAACACCCCCAAGGGAGCCAGGATGGTGGCGGTGGCGCCCTTGCGGGTGCTGTCCTCCACGATGATGTTTTCCATGAGGCCGTGCTGCAGGTTCACGCTGCGGGCATAGACCATGAGCCCGGGAAAGTCCTGGTTGAAGATGCCGGGCTGGAGCATGAGCTGGGTCTTGTTGCGGGCGTATTCCACCATGGTGTCGCGGAACTGGGCCATGCCCCAGGACAGGCCGAAGAGCGAGGTGAAGAGGGTCAACCCGGCGCAGAGCACGCAGAACAGCACCGTGGCCGGGAGCAGGCGGTAGAGGCTCACCCCGCCGGAACGCAGGGCCAGCAGCTCGTTGTCCGAGCTCATGCGCAGAAAGGTGAGGAAGACCCCGAGCATGCAGGCCACGGGGATGATGAGCAGCATGAAGAAGGGGCTCAGATAGAAAAAGAGCAGGACCACGTCCGCCAGGCTCAGGCCCAGGGTCATGATCAGCTCACGCAGCTGCAGCATGCGCCCCATGAGCACAAGCGACAGCAGCGAGACGAGGCAGACGGCGAACAGCAGTGCCATCTCCCCCAGGAGGCAGCGATTGAGAATTTTCAAGGCCGTGGAGAGGGTCAGGGTTTGCGGTTGCGGTCCTTGAACAGATCCTGCAGATATTCGCAGGCCGCGGGCCCCAGGTTGTAGCGCTGGGCCGCTTCCTCCAGGATCACGGCCAGGGGCTTGGACTCCTCCTCCTTGAGGGCGGTGTCGATATGGCGGACAGCCTTCCGCAGCAGTTCGTCGTCGGGCATGATGGTGGTCATGGTCTTTCCCTTGAGCCTCGAGACGGCCCTGTTGCAATATGTACGAAACAGGTAACCCTACACCACAACCCCACGGGCTTGCAATCGGCGGCACGAGCACGTAGTTATCGGGCCTTTCGCGCCCTGCCCCCCGAGCGGCAGGGTTTTTCCGTTCACCCCGGCCAAGGCGGCACCATGCACGAACTACTGGCGGCTGTGATTCTGGGCATCGTGGAAGGACTCACCGAGTTCCTGCCCATCTCCTCCACCGGACACCTCATCCTCACCGGACATCTTCTGGGGCTCACCGAGGCCCGGGAGCAGACCTTCAATATCGTAATCCAGCTGGGGGCGATCCTGGCCGTGCTCTGGATCTATCGGCAACGCTTCATCTGGCTGCTGCGCCCCAAAGCGGGGCACGCCCTCTCCGGCCCCCGGGGACTCTGGTTGCTCTTCCTCACCTGCCTGCCCGCCAGCGTGCTGGGGCTGTTGATCCACGACGTCATCAAGGAGCGGCTCTTCAACCCCGTTGCCGTGGCCTGGGCCCTGGCAACGGGCGCGGTTCTGATCCTCGTGGTGGAAGCCCTGCCCCGCAAGACGCGCTACAATGACCTGGACCAGGTCACCCCCGCCCTGGCCCTCGGGGTGGGGCTCTTCCAGTGCCTGTCCCTGTGGCCGGGCTTTTCGCGCTCCGCCTCCACCATCATGGGGGGCATGCTCCTGGGCGCCCGGCGCATGCTGGCCGCAGAATACTCCTTCATCGCCGCCGTGCCCATCATGTTCGCCGCCACGGGCTACGACCTGCTGAAAAGCCTGGACCACCTGAGCAGCGCGGACATCCCCTTTTTCACGGTGGGCTTCGTGGTCTCCTTTCTCGCGGCCTGGGTCGCGGTGAAGGGCTTCATCCACCTGCTGGGGCGCACCACCCTGCGCCCCTTCGCCTGGTACCGGCTGATCCTGGCCGGGGTGGTGCTGCTGGTCTGGCAAGGCTGAAGAGCCATTCACAACCCGAAGCTGAAGCAACCGGCGGAAGCGAAGGCCTCGCTCCCGCCGGTTCTTGTGTTGGGCGTCTGTGCTGTGCGGAGGATCAGTTGGGTGACAGCCTGTCCGGATAGAGCCCCTGCCAGAAGTCGCAGAAGTGGGCCCCGGCGGCATCGAAGAGGTGCGGATTCTCCGGCTCGAAGCGCAGGACCTTGTCCCGGGCGTTGAAACGCGGCCAGGCGGGTGCGTCAGGCGCCTGGGGCACCCCGCTGCGGGCAAAGCTCGTCCAGTAGGCCGCCATCTGCCCTGCCAGCTTGCGCTGGGGCGGGGCGAGCTCCCCACCCTGCAGCCGTGAGGTGTTGTCGAAACCCGTGAACTGGTAGGGCAGCTCGGCGGAGTGCACAGCGCCCATCTCGAAGCCGGGGTTCTCCGTCACGGGCGGCGCGTCGCGGTCCGCGAACTCGTACTGGTAGACGGGCACATATCGCGCGGCGCGCTTGCCCGTCTCCAGATAGGTGCAGACATTGAGCCCCACGGTGGGGTGGTAGTCGGTCATCACCGTGCCCAGGGCCGCAGGGGCCGAGGAGTAGTCACGTAAGGGATAGCGCCCGAGCACGGCCTCGCCATGTTCCCCGTACAGCTCCGCCACAAGCTCCGGGTAGTTCTCGTCCGTGATCTTCTGTCCGGCCTGCAGGTCATAGGCGACATAGAGCCGCAGCTCGTCGCGGTTGCCACCGTTGAGCAGCGGCACCTGCACGAACTCGCCTTTGGCCAGGGCCTCGGCTCCCTGCTGGGGTATGGAGCGGCTCCCGATGCTGGGCTCGAAGGCCATGAGGTTGGACCCGGCCTCCGTGGACCCTGCCTCCAGCAGTTCCTGCACCGGCTTGCCCCGCAGGCAGTCGAGGTCGGCAGCGCCCCCGGCACAGCCGACCCGTGCGGCCACCCTGGCGCCAAAGTCCTTGGCCTCCTCCACGGTCTGCATGGGCTGGGCGCAGCCGGCGCTCTGGATGATGGCCTTGTGGAAGAGCCCCTTGGTCTCGTCAGGCGCGATGAGGTGCATGCAGACCCCGGCCGCGCCCGCGGATTCGCCCGCGATGGTCACGTTTTCAGGGTCCCCGCCAAAGGCCGCGATGTTGCGCTGCACCCAACGCAGGGCGGCGCGCTGGTCTTCGAGGCCGAAACTGCCGTTGTGGTCTGCGTCGAAAGTCGGGTGGGCCATGAAACCGAAAACGCCCAGCCGGTAGTTGAGGGACACCAGCACCAGGTCACCGGACAGGGCCAGGTAGTCCAGCGGGTAAAGGGCGCTG
>CAZNSV010000217.1:0-6037 GCA_964575775.1 uncultured Desulfovibrionaceae bacterium | reverse complement strand
GCCGGCATGGGGCTGCGCGATTTCGGCGCCCGGCTCATGCAGCAGCGCGCCGGGTCACCGGGCGTGGTCTTCCATCTCCTGCTCTCCCATCTGCACTGGGACCACGTGCAGGGGCTGCCCTTTTTCGCCCCTGCCTATTGTCCGGGCAACCGCATCATCGTCTACGGCTGCCATGACGACATCGAGGAGGCCCTGGTGCAACAGCAAAAGGCGCCCTACTTCCCCGTGGGGCTGCACGAGGCCGGGGCCGTGTTCGAGTTCGTGCAACTGGAGCCGGACCGCTGGTACGACATCGCCGGGGTCCAGGTCCGCCCCTTGCGGCAACACCACCCAGGCGTGTCCTATTCCTACCGTCTGGAGCAGGGGGCCGCGGCCATGGTCTACGCCACGGACTGCGAGCACCACCTGAGCCCGGCCGGGCACGACCGCAATTTCGTGCAGTTCCTCCGCGACGCCGACCTGCTGGTCATGGACGCCCAATACGACTTCGCCACCTCCCAGACCCTGAAAAAGGACTGGGGGCACTCCAGCAACATCGTGGCCGTGGAAATGGCCAAGGAGGCGGGGGTCCGGCGCCTGGGGCTCTTTCATCACGAGCCCACGGAAAGCGACGACGCCCTGCTGGCCTTCTACGAGCAGACCGTGGGCTATGCCCGGGTGCACAAGCCCGAGACGCCCCTGGACGTGTTCATGGCCTACGACGGTCTGGAGCTGGAGTTGTAGGTCCGGGCGCGCCCCTGTGGGGGCTCTTTTCAAGCGAACCCGGGCCTGCTAAGAGAAGCGGCCCGGGCCGAGGCAGCGTGTAGCGCGCCGCCGGTCCCAGGGCGGACACCACCGCCTGCCCCTTCTTGCTGCCGCAGCAAAGGGTGCAGGCCTCACAAGGAAGCAGCAATGCGAGAATTGATTCTCATCGAGATCACCGGCGAGGACCGCCCCGGACTCATGGCCGCCCTGAGCGAGGTGCTGGCCAACCACGACGTGGACATCCTCGATATCGGTCAGGCCGTGATCCACGACACCCTGACCCTGGGGGTGCTGATCCGCATCCCGCCCCAGTCCGAATCCGCGCCCATCCTCAAGGAGCTGCTCTTCACGGCCCACGAGCAGCAGATCACCCTGAAGTTCACGCCCATCACCCGGGAGCGCTACGAGCGCTGGGTGGGCCAGCAGGGGCGCCAGCGTCACATCGTGACTCTGTTGGGGCGGCGCATCGGCGCCAAGGCCCTGCACAAGGTGGCCAAGGCCCTGGCCGAGAACGACCTGAACATCGACGTGGTGACGCGGCTGTCCGGACGCACGCCCCTGGAAGAGCTGCCCGGTGCCTCGCCCGACGCCTGCGTGGAGTTCTGGGTGCGGGGGCAGGCCCGGGATCAGGGCGCCCTGCGCAAGAGCTTTCTGGACATCGCCGCTGCCGAGGGCGTGGACATCGCCATCCAGGAAGACAACATCTTCCGGCGCAACCGGCGGCTGGTGGCCTTCGACATGGATTCCACCCTGGTGCGGGTGGAGGTCATCGACGAGCTGGCCCGGCTCAAGGGCGTGGGCCCGGAGGTGGCGGCCATCACCGAGGCGGCCATGCGCGGCGAGATGGACTTCAACGAGAGCCTGCGCCGCCGCCTGGCCCTGCTCAAGGGGTTGTCCGCCGAGGCCATGGAGGAGGTGGCCCGGAACCTGCCCCTGTCCGACGGCGCCGAGCGCCTCATCCAGAATCTCAAGCGCTTCGGCTACAAGATCGCCATCATCTCCGGCGGCTTCACCTACTTCGGCCGCAGGCTGCAGGAGCGTTTCGGCATCGACTACCTGCACGCCAACGAGCTGGAAATCGCGGACGGCGTGGTCACGGGGCGCGTGCTGGGGGACGTGGTCAACGCCGCCAAGAAGGCCGAGTTCCTGCAAGCCATCGCGGAAAAGGAAGGCATCGACCTGCAACAGGTGGTTGCCGTGGGCGACGGCGCCAACGACCTGCCCATGCTCAACCTCGCCGGGCTGGGCATCGCGTTCCACGCCAAGCCCAAGGTCAAGGAAGGGGCGGGGCAGGCCATCTCCACCTTCGGGCTGGATTCCATCCTCTATCTCATGGGGATGCGCGACAGGGACATTCTGGACTGAAACCGGCTGGACTGAAGCCGGGCGCGGCAAGGCACCCGGGGCGGCTCAGGCGCGAAGACGTTCGTTCTGCCCGGCCTCGTCCGGCAGGGGGGCCGCTGATTGGCCGTGCCTGCCGTTACGTGGCCCGGCCATGACCCGCTCCAGGCTCACGAAGAGCTCGTCCGCCTCGAAGGGCTTGATCACGTAGTCGTCCACCCCGGCTTCCAGCCCCCGCTCCCGGTCCTGGGTCCTGGCAAAGGCGGTGAGGGCGATGATGGGGATGTCCGGCGCCACGCCCGGCACCTCGGAGCGCCGGATGGCCTTCACCGCGTCCAGGCCGTTGAGCCTGGGCAGCTGCAAGTCCATGAGCACCAGGTCCACGGGCTTGGAGGATAGCACCTCCAGGGCCTTGAGCCCGTCCTCGGCCAGGAGCACGTCGTGCCCGGCCACGTGCAGCATGCGCTTGGTGAAGAGCCGGCTCACGGGCTCGTCCTCCACCAGGAGGATGCGCAGCCCGGTCTGGGCCGCGGCCGGGCGCACTCCCTGGGGCGTGGCCGGGCGTTGCAGGGCGGCAATCGCCCCGGCGGTTTCGGCCTGGGCGGCCTCGGCCCGGGCCACCCGGACGGTGAAGAAAAAGCTGCTGCCCTCGCCGGGCTCGCTCTCCACCCAGACCTCGCCGCCCATGCGCCCCACCAGTTCCTTGGTGATGGCCAGCCCCAGGCCGCTGCCACCGTACTTCTTGGTCATGTAGTCCTCGCCCAGGGTGAAGCTGTCGAAGATGGTCTCCAGCTTGTCCCGGGGGATGCCGATGCCGGTATCGCTGACCTGGAAGAGCACGGTATAGTGCGCGCGGTCCTTGTCCTGCACGGCCAGGGTGACGGAGACGCCCACCTCGCCGCGCTCGGTGAACTGCAGGGCGTTGTCCAGCACGTTGAGCAGGGCCTGGCGGATGCGCATGGCGTCGCCCCGGACGTGCTGCGGCAGGGTCGGATCGAAATATTCCTTGAAGCTCAGCCCCTTGTCCCTGGCGCGGCGTCCGGCATTGGCAATGACCGGCTCCAGGGCCCCGCGCAGGGAAAAATCCTTCTCCTTGATCTGCAGGCGCTCCGCCTGGATGGTGGAGAGGTCCAGCAGGTCGCTGACGATGTGCAGCAGGTCCGTGGAGGAATCCAGGATCAGATCCAGGAAGTGGGCTTGTTCGAGGGAGGGGTTGGTCTTGCGTAGCAGCTGGGCCACGCCGATGATGGCATTGAGGGGGGTGCGCAGCTCGTGGCTCATGTTGGCCAGGAACTGGGATTTGGCGGCGCTGGCGGCCTCCGCGGCGTTCTTGGCGCTCTGCAGCTCGGCCACGGCCCGCTTGCGCTCCTCCACCTCGGCCTGCAGCTCCCGGGTACGGGCCTGGACCTCCGCCTCCAGATGCTCCTGATATTCCAGACTTTTTCGACGACTCTCCGCCCGTTCCAGGGCGCTGCGCATGGCCTGCTCCAACTGGGCCAGGTCGAAGATGGGCTTGACCAGGTAGTCCCAGGCGCCCTGGCGCATGGCCCCGGTGGCCTGCTGCAGGGAGCCCGTGCCCGAAACCACGATGACGGGGGTGTTGGGCGCCTCGCTGGCCAGGATCTTCAGGACTTCCATGCCCGAGAGGCCTGGCATGCGAAAATCCAGAAGCACGCCGTCGGGCCGGTAGCGGCGGAACAGCTCAACGCCCTGCTCCCCATTGGCCGCTTCCAGGACCTCGAACCCACGGTCGGAGAGGTACTGGACGAAACAACGGCGCAGCGTGGCGTCGTCCTCGATGGTGAGCAGACGCAGGACTTTATCGTTCATTGGCTTGTACTGCATGCCTTGTGCTGTCTTTCCTTCCGACGGAGGGGGCAGGACATCCTGCCGCTGCTCTCCCAGACCTCCATGGCTCCGCCCCCGTTGGCGCACGCCGGATACTTGGCAATTTCTAACACAGTACCGCCCCCCGTGTCACCCTCCCGCAACACAAAGCCGGCGCATTTTTTCACACCAGGAGGGGCGTGCGGACCGGAAAACGCGCCCGCGGCCCAGGTGTAGGGCTGTGCAACAATTTCTTTGATGCCCAAAAATGACAAAATAGCATGGACCTGTTTTCCATAATTGTTCAATGTCCCACGAAGCGCACTCGCGAGCCTGAAGCAAACTTCGTATATTTCCAGTGCATTGCCCTAAAAAACCCCGGCCGGCGCCCCCGGCACCCTCCTTGCATCATCCTCCCCCATGTCCGACAGCATCCGCAAGCTCGAGCTCGAAGCGCTCTACGCCATCAGCCAGGTCTTCGACATGGCCCTGGATCTGGAGCAGGCCCTGAACAGCGTCCTGCGCATCCTGGCCGAGACCCTCAGCATGAAGCGCGCCACCATCACCCTCATGGACCGCGAGACCGGCCAGCTGGTGATCAGCGCTTCCTGCGGCCTCTCCCCCGAGGAACGCGCTCGCGGGGTCTACAACCTCGACGAGGGCGTTACCGGACGCATCTTCCAGAGCGCTCGCCCCTATTACGTGCCCGACATCCGCAACGAGCCCCTGTTCCTGGACAAGACAGGGGCGCGCAAGATCGAGAAAGACCGCATCTCCTTCATCGGCGTGCCCATCATCCTGCACGGCGAGCCCATTGGCGTGCTCAACGTGGACCGGCTCTTCGACGACAACGTCTCCTCCGAGGAGGACGTGAGCTTTCTGCGCGTGGTGGCCACCCTCATCGCCCAGTTCATCAGCATCAACGAAAAAGTCCGCAAGCGTGAGGAGACCCTGCGCCGCGAGAACGTGTCCCTGCGTTCCAAGCTCTCCAAGATGGACCGCGGCCCCTTCATCGTGGGCGTCAGCCACGCCATGCAGGAGGTGCAGCGCCAGATCGAGAAGGTGGCGCCCACCAAGGCCACGGTGCTGCTCCTGGGCGAATCCGGCACCGGCAAGAGCCTCATCGCCAAGATCATCCACGAGCTTTCCGACCGCAAGGGCTACCCTTTCGTCAAGGTCAACTGCGCCGCCATCCCCGAGAACCTCCTCGAGTCCGAGCTCTTCGGCCATGAGCGGGGCGCGTTCACCGGCGCGGCCACATCCCGGGGGGGGCGTTTCGAAGACGCCCACAAGGGCACCATCTTCCTCGACGAGATCGGCGAACTGCCCCTGGGCGTGCAGGCCAAGCTGCTGCGCGTGCTCCAGGACAAGGAGTTCGAGCGCCTGGGCGACAACCGCACCCGCCGCGTTGACGTGCGCATCCTCACCGCCACCAACCGCAACCTGGTGGAGCTGGTGGAGCAGGAGCGCTTCCGCCCCGACCTCTATTACCGCCTCAACGTCTTCCCCATCCAGGTGCCGCCCCTGGCCGAACGCAAGGAGGACGTGGTGCGGCTGCTCAACCACTTCCTGCAGAAGGTCTCACGCGAGTACGACCGGCACCTGAGCTTCACCCCGGGCGCCATGAAGCTGCTGGCCGCCTACAACTGGCCGGGCAACGTGCGCGAGATGGAGAACCTGGTGGAGCGGCTGGTGATCCTGGCCGAGGGCTCCCGCATCGACACCGGCATGATCCTGCCCTACCTGGCCGTGGAGCGCAAAGAGACCGAGGCCTCGGCGGAGAGCGCCCCCCCCGAGCGTTCCGGCAACGGCGGCCCCACCCTGCAGGACATGGAGCGCACCGAGGTGCTCGCTGCCCTGCGCCGCAACGATTGGATCCAGCACAAGGCGGCCAAGGACCTGGGGATCACCCAGCGCCAGATGGGCTACCGGGTGCGCAAGTACAAACTCGAGGGCATCATCGCCGAGGAGCGGGCCAGGCTGCGTTCGCCCAAGTCCTCCGGCCGCGACCTGCGCCTGTCCTGAGCCCGCCTGGGGCTTCAGGCCGGGCAAATGCCCGCCCCCCTCTTGCAAAGTCCGGCCCTCCGGGCTACCCCTAGCCGGAGTCGTGCCCTCGGGCCACGAC
>CAZNSV010000216.1:0-6054 GCA_964575775.1 uncultured Desulfovibrionaceae bacterium | reverse complement strand
CGTGAGCCAGACCGAGATAGTCGTTGGAGCCGGCCATGACCAGGCGCTTGCCGCCCACCTCCACCTCCGGCCCCCAGGACCGATCGATGGGCTGAAAATAGGGGTAGAAATGCTGCTTCTTGGCGCCTGCCACAATTCGGGCGAATACTTTACTGCGTTGTTGAGCTCTCATGAGGTTTCATTATCCTGGGTATGCTTGAGGAAACTGCTGACTGTCGGTGCCAACTCCGCGTCCCGACAGTGATCGAGGACTCCGTAGAGGCGGCTGCCTGAGGCGAAAACCCGAGCTTCCGGGCCGCCAACGCCGCTCTTTAAACATTCGGTTTCTATCTTCCGCATCACTGCTTGTCAACCGAGCCGCCAGACGCACCGGAGGATCGGGCCGGGCTGCGCCCCTTTCCGGGCATGGCGCCTTTTTTACCCTGCATTTTCCTCACGTTGGAACCAAAACACCAAACAGAGGTTCTCCAGCGCGATGTTTAAAAATTCATGTGAGTTCTTTTGGAAAAAGTCAAGATGGAACACGGAATGAACGGCCAACCAAGCCATTTTTTTCCTGTCCGGTGCCCATTGCGCCTCGTTCCCCTCCTGCAGCCCGTTCAGGGGCGCCGCACCGCCAGCACCTCGCCCCCGCGCCCCACCTGGTAGGCGATGCCGCCCCAGCGGATGCCGTCCGCAAACCAAGTGCGGACGTGGCTCCAGGCCGCCATGAGCAGCGTGGCGCCGAAGCCCAGCAGCCACTTGCCCTTGGGCCCCGGATCCGGGTGGCAATGCCCGGCCACCAGCCCCAGAAAGGCCAGATAGCCCAGGTAGCCCGTGGCCAGGAGCCAGGTGCTGCCCGACACCGCGCCCACCAGACCCAGCAGGCAGGCCCCGAGCGCCCAGAGCAGCGTGCCCGCCACCAGGTAGAGCAGCAGCCCCACTCCCACCCAGGACCCCGGGTAGATGTAGCGCAGGTACAGCCACTGCCGCTCCAGCCAGGTGCACCAGCCCATGACGGTCTCCGGCCCCAGGTCCGTGCGCAGGCTCGCCCCCACCACGGGAGCGGCCCGCAGTCCCCGCCCCTCCAGGGCCTTGGCCAGGGTCACGTCGTCCACCACGCTGCGCGCCCAAATCTCGGCCACGCCCAGGGCCTCGAAGGTCTTGCGCGTCACGGCCATGCTGCCGCCCCAGGGCTGGCTCACGGCGGGCAGCTCCTGCAGCAGGTACAGGGCCAGCACGGTGATGCAGCGTCCGGCGGCGGCCAGGCTCCACTGTGCCGGGTGGACATGGTGGTAGGCCGTGGTGGCCTCGGCCTGCCCCAGCACCAGGGGCGTGACCAGGCGCCGCAGCCAATCCGGCTGGGGGCAATGGGTGCTGTCGCAAAAGGCCAGGATGCGGGCGTCCGCCCCCACGGTGGCCAGGGCCGCCAGCTGGTTCCAGTTTTTCTGGCCGCACTGTTCGGCCACTCCGGCCACCACCACCCTGCCCCGGCCGGGAGCCTGGGCTTCGCTGACAGCCAGCAGCGGGGTTATGACTCCCAGGGCCGGGTCAGCCGCGTCCTCCACCGCAAAGACCACCTCGTAGTCCGGGTAGTCCTGTGCCAGGAGCGCCTGCAGGCACTGCGCCATACCCTGGGGCGCGCCCTTCACCGGCACGATGAGGGCCGTGCGCGGCAGGGGGCCGGCGTACTGCGCCTCGCGGTGGAACTCGGGGTCGCGCAGCCGTCGCCCCCCCACGAAAACCAGCACGGTCAGGGGCAGGGCCGCCAGCAGCAAGAGCAGCACGGTCACGCGGCCGACCTAGTAGCCCATGAGCCCGCAGCAGCGGGAGCAGACCGGCATCAGGCCCTCCGAGTGCACACTGCTGCGAAAGCGCTTGTAGGACTCGGAATTCCAGAGCTCGGTGATGGTGTGCTCCTTGACGTTGCCCACCACGTAGTCGTGGTAGTCGCGACAGGGGGACATGTTGCCGTTGCTGTCGATCTCCACCACCTGATAGATGGAGATGCACTGATCGAAGCCGAAGCGCTCGGAGTGGTCGTTGTAGTACAGACGCAGGTTCTCCTCGCCCCGGATGTTGGGGATGAAGATCACCGGAGGGGCGTTCTTTTCCGCCGAAAGCTTGTCCAGGGCCTCCAACTGCATGGAAAGTCCCTGATAGTCCTCCAGCTTCCAGCCGCCCATCCAGCCCCAATGCAGCTTGGGCGCAAAGCCGAACCGGCGCTCGAAGTCCTTGTCGTGGGCCTCGGCGTGCTCCTTGTCGATCCACCACGAGGGGTAGAACACGCACATGTCGGCCTTGTCGCGGTAGGTCTCGTAGATGTCCACCAGGTGGTTGGCGTTGTCCTTGGAGACCGTGGTCAGGGTGGCGATGAGCGGCAGGGTGGCGTTCTTGCGCTTCTTCAGCTCGGTCACGCGCTCCAACCCTTCCTGGATGCTGCGGAAGCTGTTGGTCTTGCCCACCCCGCGCCGGATGGCGTTGTGCACCTCCTCGTTGTGCCCGTCCACGGAAACCTGGAGCAGGAACAGGGGGATGTCCACCATGCCCTCGGCAAACTTGGTGATGTGGGTGCCGTTGGTGGCAATGGAGCACGGCAGCTGCAGCCGCGTGGCCGCGTCGATGACCTCCAGCCAGCCCTCGTAGAGGGTGGGCTCGCCGCCCCACAGGTAGATCAGGGGCTTGTGCCCGTGGTCCACCAGGTCCTTGAACAGCTCGATGTAGCGCCCCGGCGAGACCTCCTGCTTCTTCAGCTCCTTGAGGTCCTGGTCGTGGAGGAAGCCGCTGTCGCCCCACTGGCCGCACATGACGCAGCGCAGGTTGCAGACGTCGGTGATGCGGATGCTGACCTGCCGGATCTTGTTGGCCCGGCCGTCCTTGGCTGTGGGGTAGAGGGCGTTGAAGAACCACTTTTCGCCCTGCAGGGCCGCCAGCTTACCCGCGATCCAGGGGTGGCGCGCCAGTTTCCAGAAATTCTTGATCACGGCCTTGGAGGCCACCTTGCTGCGTTTGCTCATGCACTCTTCTCCCTGGCAGGACCCCGCAGGCGCAAACACGCTCCGCGTGCATCGGGTCCCGAATTGTTCTCGGTCCACAGTCCTTGCCGCCCTCGATTTTTGGGGCGCTCCGGCCCCGCGCGGGCGCCCTCGATCGGCGCGACGCTTGACAGGTTCGGACCCCGGCGGCACTGTGTGCACTGCCCATACACGCCTTTACCCCGGAATGACAACCACCCGCCCCCCGACTGCCCCTTGAAAAGGTACCCCATGCAAGCACTGGTCTATCGCCGCTCCGTGCCCCGCTATCTGGCCTGCCAGCTGGTCAGCGGGCTGCGTCGCCGCCGTTTCTATCCCGCCTTGGCGCCCTTGCGCCTGGAAGAACGCCCCTTCTCGCCTCCGGAGGGCTGGGTGCAACTCAAGGTCCGGCTCTGCGGCATCTGCGGCTCGGACATCAGCCTGCTGCGGGGGGGCGAGTCCTATCTCATGGAGCCTTACGCCTCCCTGCCGGCGGTGCTGGGCCACGAGGTGGTGGCCGAGGTCCTGACCGACCACCCGGCCGGATTCACCAAGGGGCAGCGCGTTGCCGTGGAACCGCTGCTGTCCTGCGCCCAACGCGGCCTGCCCCCCTGCCCTTCCTGCGCCCAGGGGCACTACAACCTCTGCGAATGCTTCACCCTGGGCAGCCTGCAGCCCGGCATGGTCCTGGGCTACAACGCGGACATCGGCGGCGGCATGGCCGAATTCATGGCCGCGCACCCGGAGCGGCTGCTGCCCCTGCCCGACGAGCTGCCGGACGAGACCGCCGTGCTCCTGGATTCCCTGGCCTCGGCCCTGCAGCCGGTGCTGGACAACTTCCCGGCGGACGACGAACAGGTCCTGGTCTTCGGCGCCGGGATCATCGGGCAGCACATCGTCCGCTGCCTGCGCGGCCTGGGCTCCAAGGCCCGCATCCTGGTCGTGGCGCGCCACAACTTCCAGAAAGAACTGGCCCTGGCCGGTGGCGCGGACCAGGTGCTCATGTCCCCGGACCGCAAGACCCTGGGCCAGGCCCTGGGCGCGCGGTTTCTCCCCACCACCCTCGGTGGGGGCAATCTCGAAGGGGGCGCCGGGCTCTGCTTCGACTGCGTGGGCAGCGCCCGCTCCCTGCAGGATGGGCTGCTCTGCCTGCGCGCCAGGGGGCGCTACGTCATGGTGGCCACGGCCGGTACCCTCAAGGGCGTGGACCTCTCGCCCCTCTGGTTCCGGGAACTCACCCTGCGCGGCAGCAACTGCTACGCCCAGGGGACCTTTCGGGGCGAAACGGTGCGCACCTACGCCCTGGCCCTGCAGCTGCTCACGGGCCCCTATCCCACCGAGGGACTGGTGCGGCACGTGTTCCCCCTGGCGGAGTGGGAGCGGGCCTTTGTCACGGCCTTCGACAAGCGCGGCACCCAGAGCATGAAGGTGGCCCTGCGCCCCGGTGCCTGAACGCCTCCGACGAGCTTCCTCGTCCCCGACAGACAAACCTACCGACATCACAGGATTTTCGGCATGAACACCGCATGGAAGAACGCCCTGCTGCTCCTCGTGTCCCTGGCCTTTGCCGTGGTCGCCCTGGAGCTGGGGCTGCGTCTCGTCATGGGGCGCCTCTCCGACCAGCCCGACCCGGTGGCCTCGGAACGCCACATCTACGACCCGTTTCGGGGGCACGCCCTCAACCCCGTGTTCAACACCAAGACCAACACCCTGGGGCAGCTGATCCACAGCCCGGACGGCTTCCGCCGCGACACGCCCGTGAGCCGGGAAAAGCCGGACAACGTGATCCGCATCGTCATGTTCGGCGGCTCGGCCCTCTACGGCATCGGCACCGTGGGCAGCCACTACCCCTACGCCCCAGATTTAATGAACGACGAGACCATCCCCCACCACCTGGAGCGGCTGCTCAACGCCCGCCTGGCTACCCAGGGCCTGCCCCAGCGGGTGGAAGTGCTCAACGCCGGGCTCATCGGCTACCACACCTGGCAGCACCTAGTGCACCTCAACTCCAAGCTGCTGGAGTATCAGCCCGATATCGTGATCAATTTCGACGGGCACAACGACTTCTACCTGGTCAATCCCGCGCGCCGCCCCTGGTATGACTACCAGTACTCCTCGGTGCAGCTCACCAAGGCCATCAACAACCGCGAGCCCATTGTGGGTGTGCATTTTCTGGTGCGCGCCCTGGCACCCCACTCGGCTATCTTCGCCCAGCTCGAAAAGCGGGTGACCAAGCCGCGTTTCGAGGCGCATCTGGACTCGCTGTTCACGGAGCGTCAGCCCGAGCCCCCCCTCGAAGGCACCCTCGAAGAACAGTTCCGGGCCACGGCCCGCAGCGGATTCATGCGCGCCCTGTGGCAGATCAACCGCCTGGGGGCCTACGAGGGGTACGACCACCTGGTGTTCCTGCAGCCGGAAATCCTCTTCGAGGACCCGGCGGACCTCGGCCCCCATGATCGGGAAATCCGTGAGATCACGGCCCGCTACACGGAGAACGAGGCGGCCATGCGGCAGATCCGCCCCTTGCTGCCTGAACTCTTTGCCGAGGCGGGCATCCCCTTCGCGGACGTGGGGGACATCGCGCGCCAGGCCGGTACCACGGAGCCGCTGTACATGGACTACTGCCACCTGCTGCCCCGGGGCTCGGAGGCGGTGGCGGAACGCCTGCTGGACCCGGTGTACGCGGCGGTGCAGCGCCGTTTGTCGTCGCCGCAACATACTGAAACAACGCAGTAAAAAACTTTTTTTCAGAGACCGCGAAAAAAAGCGCTTGACACGCAACGGTCACAAACCTATAAGACCGTTCTGCCGCACGCGAGGCGGTACGGGCCATTAGCTCAATTGGTAGAGCAGCGGACTCTTAATCCGTTGGTTTCAAGTTCGAGTCTTGAATGGCCCACCAGGAAAATCAAGGGGTTGGACGCAAGTCTGACCCCTCTTTTCTTGGGTGACTCACCTCGTGACTCACTCCTTTCCCACAGACCTCAGCCATGCTGAGCCCTCCTGGTGTAGCGCGACACTTACTTTTGACCAGCGCGACACTTACTTTTGCCCCCCCCTT
>CAZNSV010000215.1:0-6066 GCA_964575775.1 uncultured Desulfovibrionaceae bacterium | reverse complement strand
GAAGGAATTGCAGAGCACGTACTCCACTTCTTTCTTGCGGCTGCCGTCGGCCATGTAGTCCAGGTCGCAGCCTTCGCCCGGGTTATCCAGGTTGATGGTGCCCGGGATCATGCCCGTGTGCAGGGTCATGACGCTGAACACACTCTCCACGCCGCCGGCCGCGCCCAGCAGGTGCCCCACCATGGACTTGTTGGCCGTGATGCAGAGCTTCTTGGCGTGATCCTTGAAGACGCTCTTGAGGGCCCGGGTCTCGCAGATGTCGTTGAGGGGCGTGGAAGTGGCGTGGGCATTGATGTGCTCGATGGCCTCGGGCGCCACACCCGCGTCCGCCAGGGCCGCCTGCATGGCCAGGGCCATGCCCGCCCCATCTTCCGGGGGCGCGGTCATGTGGAAGGCGTCGGACGAGGAGCCGAATCCCGCCAGCTCGGCGTAGATGCGCGCGCCCCTGGCCTGGGCATGCTCCAGGGACTCCAGCAGCAACAGCCCGCAGCCCTCGCCCATGACAAAGCCGTCGCGGTCCTTGTCAAAGGGGCGCGAGGCGCGTTCGGGCTCGTCGTTGCGGGTGGAGAGCGCCTTGAGGGCGTTGAAGCCGGAGACGCCCAACTGGGTGATCACGGATTCCACGCCGCCGGTGATCATCACGTCGGCGCGCCCCAGCTTGATCTCGGCAATGGAGGCGCCGATGGCGTGGATGCCCGAGGCGCAGGCCGAGGTGGTGGTCATGTTGGGGCCCTTGCAGCCGGTGACGATGGAGACCATGCCCGGTGCCATGTTGCTGATCAACGTTGGGATGGTGAAGGGCGAAATGCGGCGCGGCCCCTGTTCGAGGAGCCGCTGCTTGGAATCCTCGAGGGTCTGCAGCCCGCCCATGCCGCAACCGAGGATGCAGCCCGTGCGATGGGGCTTGTCCTCGGGGATGGGGAAGGCGGCGTTCTCCAGAAGCACCTTGGAGGAACACATGGCCCAGGTGCAGAAATTTTCCAGGCGTTTGACCTGTTTGGGCTCCAGAAAGTCCTCGGGGTTGAACCCCTTGACCTCACCGGCGATGGTGGTGACGAAGCCTTCGGTGTTGAACCGGGTGATGGGACCGATGCCGGATTTGCCGGCCAGCAGGTTCTGCCAGCTCTCTTCCAGGGTATTGCCGATGGGTGTCAGGGCGGCCAAGCCGGTGACCACGACCCTCTTTGCGATCATGAAGAAACACCTCGTTGCAGACCCACAGGGGCCTGTGGCGGCTTTGCGGCCCGGGCGTCAGAACGACACGGGGCGCCGATACATGCCTACGTGGGCCGCGGCTGCAACCGGCAAGGCTGCAGCCGCGGCGGGAAAGTCGCCAATGCCCGCTGCGCAGCAACACGCCCAGCGGAAACCAGACAGGGGGGGCAGACGCTTACTGCTTGCCCTCGATATAGCTGACTGCGTCCTGAACCTTGATGATCTTCTGGGCGTCGTCGTCATCGATCTCGATGCCGAATTCCTCTTCCATGGCCATGATCAGTTCGGTGAGGTCCAGGGAGTCGGCGCCCAGGTCTTCCACGAAAGAGGCCTCGGGCTTGACTTCATCGGCAGAGACGCCCAGCTGGTCCACAATGATTTTCTTAACCTTTTCGGCTACGGACATTTTCGCCCTCCACAGCGGTTGTTATTGTTGTGCCACAATCATGACAGGATTGACGGTGCTGCTTACGTCCGGAAGAACGCGGCGCTACATGTACAGGCCGCCGTTGACGGCCAGGACCTGCCCCGTGATGTAGGAAGCACCGGGGGAAACGAGAAAGGTCACGGCCTGGGCCACGTCTTCGGCAGTGCCCAGCCGCTTGAGTGGAATGCGCTCCACGAAGGCGTCCTTGAGCTGGTCGGACAACACGGCGGTCATGTCCGTGGCGATGAAACCGGGCGCCACGGCATTGACCGTGACCCCGCGCGAGGCCAGTTCCAGGGCCGCGGTCTTGGTCAGGCCGATGAGTCCGGACTTGGCTGCCACGTAGTTGGCCTGCCCGGCGTTGCCGGATTGACCCACCACGGAGGCGATGTTCACGATGCGCCCCCGCCGTTGTTTGCTCATGATCTTGGCCGCCTCGCGCAGACAGGCGAAGGCGCCCTTGAGGTTCACGCCGAGCACGGCGTCGAAATCCTCGTCCTTCATGCGCAGGATCAGCCCGTCGCGGGTGATGCCGGCGTTGTTGACCAGCACGTCCAGCTGGACCTGTCCCTTGATCTCGGCCTCGAAAAAGGCGGTGACGGCTTTGGGATCGCCCACGTCCAGGGCAAAGGCCCGGGCCTGGCCCCCTTGCGCGGCAATCTCTTGGCACACGGCCTCGGCCGCTTCGGGCTTGCTGACGTAGGTCAGATAGACCCGATACCCTGCCGCGGCCAGTTCGATGGCCACAGCCCTGCCGATGCCGCGGGACCCTCCGGTGACCAGAGCGGTGGAAACGGATTCAGTCATTGGCTTGGTACTCGATGGTGGTTTGAGCGTCTTGATGCACGGCGAAGGCCCTTCCTAACGCAATTGTCCGAAGACTGCAATCCGCGGCCGATGGTACGCCGACTGCTCTGGGTTGCGAAGCGCAGGTGATAAATTGCGTGATCCCAAACAGCTACCTCTTACGTTCGTACCGCTGCCCGGTATGGGCACACGAAAAAACCGCGGCCTCAGAACTCCAGCAGCGCCGACCCCCAGGTGAATCCGGCCCCAAAGGTGGTGGCCAGGACCTTGAAGCCGGGGCGGATGGCCCCGTTTTCCCGGGCCTCGGCCAGGGCGATGGGCACCGAAGCCGCAGAGGTGTTGCCGTAGCGGTCCACGTTCACGAACACCTTGTCCATGCTCACGTCCAGCTTCTTGGCCAGGCTTTCGATGATGCGCAGGTTGGCCTGGTGCGGCAAGAACAGATCGATGTCGCCGATGCCCAGCCCGTTGCGCTCCAGCAGCTCCCGGCTCAGGCTCTCCATGTTGCGCACGGCGTGCTTGAACACTTCCCGGCCGTTCATCTGGATGAAGTACTCATCCCCCAAGGGGCGGCCGTTCTGGTAGGGATAGCGGGAACCGCCCCCCTTGACCGTGAGCAGCTCGGTGTGGGCCCCGTCCGAGGCGAGCATGACGTCGCGGATGGCGGCCACGCAGGGGCTGCCGTCGTCCGCCGTGATCACCGCCGCGCCGCTGCCGTCGCCGAAGAGCACGCAGGTGGCCCGGTCCTGATAGTTGGTGCGCGAGGAGAGCACGTCCGTGGCCGTGACCAGCACCGCGGCGCCCTGTTCCAGGCAGACGAACCCCTGGGCGAGCTTGAGGGAGTAGAGAAAGCCGGAGCAGGCGGCGTTGATGTCGAAGGCGGTGCGCCCCTTGAGGCCCATCTTGTCCACCAGGACGCAGGCCGCGCTGGGGCAGGGCATGTCCGGGGTGATGGTGGGCACGATGACGTGGGTCAGGCGCTCGGCGGGCATCCCGGCGTCTGCCAGGGCGTTGCGGGCCGCGGCGTAGGCCAGGTCCGAGGTGCACTCGTCCGGCGCCGCGATGTGCCGCTGCCTGATACCCGAGCGGGTGACGATCCACTCGTCGGAGGTATCCACCATGCGGACGAAGTCTTCGTTGGTGAGCACGCGCTCCGGGACATGGAAGCCGAGACCGCGTATGACTGCGAGTGTGCTCATGAGGGAAATCTGCCTGGCGGTGGAGGATTGGTTCGGAGGCAAGCAACCGGCGGAAAACGGCTGTCCCGCGGCTCAGTACTTGACGGCCTTGCCGAAACGCGTGAGTTCGTCGTTGACGGAAAGCTGCTCGATCAGGTGTTCGTTGGCCTTGGTCTGCACGAACTTGCCCGCCATGCCCACGGCATTGGTCACGGCCTTGCTGTTGGAAGATCCGTGGCAGACAATGACGATGCCCTGCAGGCCAAGCAAAGGAGCTCCCCCGTATTCGGCATAGTCCACCAGACGGGCGAAGCGCTTGAAGGTGCCCTGCATGAGCGTGGTCATGATGCGCGAGGGTAGGGTCCGCTTGAGCTCGGCCTTGAGCAGCCTGTCCAGGGAGGAGCCCAGCCCTTCGGAGAGCTTGAGGGCCACGTTGCCCACGAAGCCGTCGCAGACCACCACGTCCACCTCACCGGTGAAGATGTCGCGGCCTTCCACGTTGCCCACGAAGTTCATGGAGGACATCTTGAACAGCTCGAAGGCTTCCTTCACCAGAAGGTTGCCCTTGCCCTCCTCTTCACCGATGGACAGCAGCCCCACGCGGGGGCGCGCATAGCCCAGCACATCCCTGGCCAGCACGTCGGCCATGAGCCCGAACTGGAAGAGATGATAGGGTTTGCAGTCCACGTTGGCGCCCACGTCGATGAGCACCATGTGTTCCTTTTCGGTGAAGAGGATGCTGGCCAGGGCCGGACGTTCCACCCCGGGGATGCGCCCCAGGGAGAACATGCCACAGGCCAGGGTGGCGCCGGAGTTTCCGGCGGACACCACGCCCTGGGCTTCCCCCTCCTTGACCAGGCGGCAAGCCACCATGATGGAGGAGTCTTTCTTGCGACGCAGGACCTCGGAGGGTTTCTCGCGCATTTCCGCGACCTCCGAGGCGTGTACCGTGCGGATCTCCAGATCCTGGGTGTCGCACTTGGCCAGTTCGGGCGCGATGCGGGCCTTGTCGCCCACGAGAATCAGGCTGAGCCCGAAGCGCCGTGCCGCCTCGACCGCGCCGGGCACCACCACGGCGGGACCGAAGTCTCCGCCCATGGCGTCCACGGCGATGATGGACCGAGTGTTAGCCATTGTCCTTGCGCAGGTACTGCCGCCCCTTGTAGGTTCCGCAGCTGGGGCAGATGCGGTGCGGCAGCGCGGGTTCGCCGCACTCGCAGTAGATCACGTTGGGCACGGCCACGCGATGATGTGCACGGCGCATGCCTTTCTTGGACTTGGAGGTTCTCTTTTTGGGAAGTGCCATGATGGTATCCTTATAGTACTGGCTTGAAGAGTCAGGCCCCGAGCCGGATGTGGTCAGGCTCCGGACCGTTCACGAACTATCCTGTCACGAAAGACGCAGACCGCGCAGGGCGGCCAAACGGGGGTCTTTGTCTTCCGTCGCGCACCCGCAACGGCCCTGATTGCAGTTCTGCCCGCACACGGGGCACAGCCCCTTGCACGCGTCGGTGCACAACGGCTTCACCGGCAAGGCCAGGAGGAACTGCTCCCAGAGAAAACCACCCAGATCAAACTCCAGCCCCGCCTTGGTCTCACGCATCAAGGTCGAGGACTCCTCGTCAAAAAGCTCGGCCTCCGGGGCCTTGCGCTTGGTATTGCGCTTGCGCTCGGCCGGAAAAGGCTCGAATTCATCGAACCGCTGGGCCACCACCACCGGGGCGGGCTCGGCGCAACGGTCGCAGGGCAGGGCCACCTCGCCCTCCAGGATGCCACGCACCAGCAGCCCCTGCTCCTGGGGCAGCAACTGCACCAGCGCCTTGAGGGGCGTGCGGACGCCGCATTCCATACCGCAGGCCGCGCAGGGCCCGGCCCAGACCGCGGGGTCGTCCACGGACAACTCCCGCCCCTCCGTGGGAAGATCCTTGAGCTGTAACCATAATTCTGACATGCTTTCTCCGCAAACGTTGCGAGTTAGCCCCTTCACTCCGGGTTGTCAAGAAAAAAACCTCTTGCATGGTTTCTTGAAAAAATGTAAGGCAACTCCTCTTGCAAGGCCAAGGCCTCTGTGCTAAATTTTTCGCTTGTCGTACAAATCACGATGTGCCCTCACGCGCCGGTGCGCGTGTCGCAAATGAGGAGGAGATCATGAGCAAGGAATGCCAAGTCTGCGGCAAGAAGCCCCAGGTCGGCAACAATGTCAGCCACGCCAACAACAAGTCCAAGCGCCGCTTCGACCCCAACCTCCAGCAGGTTCGCGCGTTGCTGGCTTCGGGCGAGGTGAAGCGCATCAGCGTCTGCACCCGCTGCTTGCGCTCCGGCGCCGTGACCAAGCCCCCCATTCAGTAGCCGTCGTTCCGGCGCCGCGGTTCTTCCCGCCGCCGCTGTCCAGAATCCGGATTTCCGTCCCGGCCCGGGGCGCGCCCTGCGCCTCTGGTC
>CAZNSV010000214.1:0-6069 GCA_964575775.1 uncultured Desulfovibrionaceae bacterium | reverse complement strand
TGGACAGCCTGGCCCCCGGCGAGGGACTGGGCGTCATCGTGCGCACCGCCAGCGTGGGCCAGAGCAAGACCACCCTGACCAAGGACCTGCAGTTCCTCAAGCGGCTCTGGAAGGAGGTGCGGCGCAAGGGCACCCTGGAAGCGTCCCCGGCCCTGGTCTACGAGGAACCCGACCTGGCCTCGCGCGCCATTCGCGACTACCTCACCGAGGACGTGGGCGAGGTCTGGGTGGACGACCCGGACACGGCCCAGCGCGTGCAGGAGTTCGCGGCCATCATCTTCCCCCGCCGCGGCAGCCTGGTGAAGCAGCACACTGCGCCCGATCGCACCCTCTGGGAGCGCTTCAACATCCAGAAGCAGCTCGAAGGCATCTACTCGCGCACGGTGCTCCTGCCCTCTGGGGGGCAGCTGGTCTTCGACCAGACCGAGGCCCTCATGGCCGTGGACATCAACTCCGGCAAGATCGGCGGCAAGAGCAATTTCCACGAAATGGCCCTCAAGACCAATCTCGAGGCCGCGGAGATCATCGCCCAGCACCTGCGGCTGCGTGATATCGGCGGCCAGGTCGTCATCGACTTCATCGAGATGAAGGACCGCAAGAACCGGGCCGAGGTGGAAAAGGCCCTGCGCACGGCCATGAAGCTGGACCGCGCCCGCCACGACGTGGGCAAGATGAGCAAGTTCGGCCTGCTGCAGGTGGTGCGCCAGCGCCTGGGCTCCTCGGCCATTTCCCTGTCCACCGAGGCCTGCCCCTGCTGCGGCGGCTCCGGCGCGCGCCGCAACCTGGAGTGGCAGTCCATGCAGGCCCTGAAGGAGATTCACCGCCTGCTGCGCCAGGAGAACCACCCCGTGCCCCTGCGCTACCAGGCTCCGGGCGAGCTGGCCTTCTACCTGCTCAACCGCAAGCGGCTGAAGCTCATGGAACTGGAAAAGGAATTCGAGACCGAACTGCACATCGAAAGCATGTGAACCGCCCCGAAACGCCTCTGCAAGCACCCCGTGCGGAGGGCCCCCTGCGGGTCCTCCTGCACGTCTGCTGCGGCCCCTGCGCCCTCATGCCGATGCAGCGCCTGCGGGAAGAGGGGCACACGGTCACGGGGTTGTTCTTCAACCCCAACATCCACCCCCTGCAGGAATACCTGCGCCGCCGCACGGCCTTGCTGGAGGCCGCCGCCCGCCTGGACCTGCCCCTGATCCTGCTGGACAAGGAATACGACCCCCAGCGCTGGTTCCGCGAGGTCACCCTGCGCGAGCCCAGCCGCTGCCGCATCTGCCACGCCTTGCGCCTGGAAAAGACGCGCTCCGTGGCCAAGCGCGGCGGGTTCGACGCCTTTTCCACCACCCTGCTCTACTCCCGCCAACAGCAGCACGAGAGTCTGGCCGCACTGGGGCGCGACCTGGCGGGCCAAGGGGCGCCGGTCTTTTTGTATCGGGATTTCCGCCCCTGTTGGGAGCAGGGGATCGCCCTCTCCCAAAGCTGGGGGCTCTACCGCCAGTCCTATTGCGGCTGCCTGTACAGCGAATTCGAGCGTTACCAGCGGGAGCTGCGAGAACCGCAGCCCCCCGGACAACGGGACTGAGGCGCCGTGGGTGAACCCGCAGCAGGCGCCGGGGATGGCCCCGCCATGCAGATCTACGTGCACGTGCCCTTCTGCCGCAAAAAGTGCGGCTACTGCGGCTTCTACTCAGAGGTCCTGGACCACGCGGCCCGGGAAGCCTACGTGGCCCACCTCCTGCGCGAGATTTCCTACTGGGGGCGCAAGCTCAAGAAGCCCGAAGTCCGCTCCGTCTTCTTCGGCGGGGGCACCCCCAGCCTGCTGCTGCCCGCCCAGCTCATGGACATCACCCGCGCCCTGCGCAAGCACTTCCGCCAGACCAAGGACGCCGAGGTCACCTTCGAATGCAACCCGGAGAGCGTGGCGGACAAGGAACTCATCCGCACCCTGCAGGCCGTGGGCGTCACCCGCGTCAGCATGGGCGTGCAGAGCTTCGACGACGCCGCCCTGCAGCTGCTGGGCCGCGCCCACGACGCGGCCCGGGCCGTCAAGGCCTACTCCATGCTGCGCCTGGCCGGGTTCGCCAACATCAACCTGGACCTCATCTGGGGGCTGCCGGGGCAGCGCCTCAAGCTCTGGCTGGACCAGCTCAAGATCGCCTGCGAACTCAAGCCCGAGCACCTTTCCTGCTACGGTCTGAGCATCGAGGAGGGCACCCCCTTCGAACGGCGCTGCCTGTCCCAGGAGCTGCTCCTGCCCCCGGAAGACGAGCTGGCGCGCATGTTCATCCACGGCGCCGAGTACCTGGAATCCCAGGGCTACATCCAGTACGAGATCTCCAACTTCGGCCGCCTGGGCTTTTTTTCCCGCCACAACCTCGGCTACTGGGAGGGGCACGACTACCTCGGCCTGGGCCCGGCCGCCGTGTCCACCATTGGCGGCGAGCGCTGGGAGCACCCCCACGGCCTGCGGGAGTGGATCGACGCCGTGCAGAACGTCCGTCTGGGGCAGGAGCGCGAGCGCCTGGACCTGGCCGTGCGCGTGCGCGAGATGATCATGTTGCGCCTGCGCACCACCCGGGGGCTGCGGCTCAAGGCCTACCGCCAGCTCACGGGCCGCGACTTCCTGCGCGAGCACGCGCCCCTGATCCACGCCCTGCACAAGAACAACCTGCTGCGCATCAGCCACGGCTACCTGCGGCTCACCCGCTCGGGGCTCCTGGTCTCGGACACCATCGTGGGGAACTTCTTCCGCCATCAGGACCAGCAGGCCACCCTGCAGAACCAGGAGCCCGGCCCGCAATCCGACCCTTCAGCCCTGTTGACCGAATAATTTGCTTTGCCTTGCCGCGTTGTCGTGCTATCGAATAGCATCCGTGGTCTGGAGAAAGTCTAAGGAATGCCGATGACCCTACCGCTGCGCCGCCTGCTCCTTCTGTTGATCCTGCTTGCGGCACTGGCCTGCCCCGGGGCACTGCAGGCCGAGGTCCTGGAACGCTACCGGGCCGAGCTGCGCGGCGAGCTGGACGAGCCACTGCGCGACACCATGCTCCAGTCCCTGGACAGCTTCACCCTGCTCGAAAGCCCTCCCCGCACCCGCAGTCTCCTGGCCCTGCGCATGAAGGGCGACGCAGACACCATCCGCAAGATACTGAGCTCCCAGGGCTATTTCCAAGGCAAGGTGGAGACGAACCTGCAAGACGACGGCGAAGGCACGCCCCTGGCCCTGTTCACGATCACGCCCGGCCCGCGGTTCCGCTTCGGCGAGATCGTGGTGGAGCGGGCCCCGGACGCCGATCCCCAGACGCCCCTGCTCTCAAACCAGGAGCTGGGTCTGGTCTCCGGCGAGCCCTACACCGCCAAGGCCGTGCTGGACGCCCAGGAGCACCTGCTCCGCCACCTGGGGGAGCAGGGCTACCCCTTCCCGGCCATGGCCGAACGCAAGGTCACGGCCCGCCACGCCACCCAGACCGTGGACCTGCGCTTCGTGCTCCAGAGCGGCCCCAAGGCCGTGTTCGGCGCCACGGAGATCACGGGCCTGGAGCACGTGGACACCATTTTCGTGCAGCAGCGCCTGCCCTGGCAGGAGGGGCAGACCTTTGACCAGCGCCTGGTGGAGCAGGCCCGGGCCGGGCTCATTCAGACCGGGCTCTTCAGCCTGGCCGTGTTCGAGAAGGACCCCGTGGCCGAGGACGGCAGTCTGCCCCTGCGGCTGGAGCTATCCGAACGCCTGCCCCGCACCTTCCGCGCCGGTGTTCGTTACCGCACGGACAACGGCCCCGGCGGCAAGCTCGAATGGGAGCACCGCACCCTCATGGGGCAGGGCGAGCACCTGCAAGCCGCCCTGGACGCGGACCTGGTCACCCAGCAGCTGAACCTCTCCTTCCGCAAGCCGTCCTTCACCCACGAAAACCTCTCGCTGCTCCTGGAGCAGAAGCTCCTGCGGGAGCGTTCCGAGGCCTACGACGGCGAGTCTTCGGTGAGCACCGCGGGGCTCGAATACCGACTCGCCCCCAGAATGACCGTGGGCGCCGGGCTGGGCTACCGGCTCTCCCAGGTCAACGACAACGCCAAGAAGGACACCTACGGCCTGTTCTCCGTGCCCATCAACCTGCGCTACGACAGCCGCAACGACCTGCTCAACCCCATCAAGGGGCAACGCGTCATCCTCAGCGCCACCCCCTACATGGACACCCTGGGCAATGCCTCCAACTTCCTGCAGGGCACGGCCTCGGCCACCCACTACTTCAACCTGGTGGGCGAGGACACCCTGATCTTCGCCGTGCGCGGCCTGGTGGGCGGCACCTGGGGCGCGGACCTCGTTGACGTGCCCAAGGACCTGCGCCTCTACGCCGGGGGCGGGACCTCCATCCGTGGCTTCGCCTACCGCATGGCCGGGGACCTGGACAGCAGCGGCGACCCCATCGGGGGGCGCTCGGTCTTCGAGGCCTCGGGCGAACTGCGCTGGCGCTTCCTGGGCGACTTCGGCCTGGTGGCCTTTGCCGACGCGGGCCGCGCCTTCGACTCGGAACTGCCCGACTTCGGCCAGGAGCTGTTCGTGGGCGCGGGCCTGGGCCTGCGCTACTACAGCTTCGTGGGGCCCATCGGCGTGGACCTGGCCGTGCCCCTGAACCGCCGCGCCGGGCACGACGACCGCTACCAAATCTACGTCAGCCTGGGGCAGTCGTTTTAATGCCCGTGCCACCCACACTGAAACGCTGGCTGAAGCGCGGCCTCTACACCCTCCTGGGGCTCCTGGGCGGCTTGCTGCTCCTCGTGGGGCTCCTGGTGGCCTATCTGCAAACCCAAGGGGGGCGCGACCGGATCACGGCCCTCATCAACTCCCTGGCCTCCTCCGAGGCCCTGCGCGTGGAGCTCAGCGGCCTGCGCTCCCTGCGCCCCAGCGACCTGCGCCTGGACGTCTTCAGCCTGGCCGACGCCGATGGGGTCTGGCTGGAGGGCGAGGCCCTGGCCGTGAACCTGGACCTGGGCGCCACCCTGGGTGGCGTGGTTACCTTCGGGCACATCACTCTGGAGCGCGTGACCCTGCTGCGCACCCCCCTGCCCGGCGAGGAAGATCCCAAGCCCACCGAACCCCTCTCCCTGGAGATTCCGCAGCTCATCCCCCTGCGCATCGACCTGCTGCGCGTGGACACCCTGCAGCTGCCGGCCGCCCTGCTGGGCGAGGCTCCGGCAACGGACGATGCGGCCCCCACCACCGAAGCCGCGGCCATGAAAACCTTCCGCATCGAGGGCTCCTGCCTGCCCCAGGCCGCGTCCTTCGCCCTGGACCTGGCGGTGCGGGAAATGCCCGACGCCCCTGATGCGGACTTCCGCCCCGCGGCCGTGCGCCTGACCGCCCGCTGGGAGCAGACGGACAACATCCTGCACCTGGACGCGGACCTGGACGAAGGCTCGGGCGGCCTGCTGGGCACGGCCCTGGGCCTGCCCCCCGCCACCCCCGTCACCGGCGGCCTCCAGGGCTCCGGCCCCCTGGACCACTGGCAGGGGCGTCTGCACCTGGACATCGGCCCCCAGCCCATGTTCGACGCCGCCCTCAGCCTGGGGTTGCAACAGCAGTCCGAGACCCTGCAGCTGGGGCTGGACGGCACCCTGCGCGACCCGGCCGGACTGCTGCCCTCCGAACTGCGCGAGCAGCTCTTCGGTGCGGCGGCGCCGGAACTGACCCTGGACCTGGCCCTGCTCCTGCCCCTGGGCAGCGCTCCCGACCGGGAGCTGCGTCTGGAGCGGCTGCGCCTGGCGGGCAGCCCCCTGAGCCTGGAAGCGGGCACGGTGCTGGTGCGCGAGACCCTCGACACCCGGCTGGCCCTGCGGGTCCTGGACCCGGACCTGCTGCCCCGTTTCACCCAAGGCGCGCTGACGGGCAGCCCCACCCTGGACCTGACCCTGCAAGGGGGGGCGGAGGCCATGACCCTGCGCGTCGCGGCGGCGCCCGGCGCCCTGGCCCTGCCCGAGCTCTCCAGCGGACCTGCCAGCCTGGAGCTCACGGCCGAGCTGCAGCACCCCCTGGACCCCGCGAACCGTGACGTCACCGTACAGGGCAGCCTGGCCCTG
>CAZNSV010000213.1:0-6083 GCA_964575775.1 uncultured Desulfovibrionaceae bacterium | reverse complement strand
ACGGTGCACAAGTTCTTCAGCCAGGGCGACTACCAGAACACGGGCAACCCCCTGGACCTGGCCATCGAAGGCGAGGGCTTCTTCCAGGTGGAGGTCAACGGCGAGCTGGCCTACACCCGGGCCGGCGCCTTCAAGCTCAACGACGAGGGCACGGTGGTCACGGCCAACGGCTACGTGCTCCAGCCCGAGTTCGCCGTGCCCGCGGACACCACCAGCATCGTGGTCTCGGAGAACGGGCACATGGCCGCCCTGGACCGCAACGGCGAGGAACTGGGCGCCGTGGACATCCCGGTCTACACCTTCACCAACCCCCCGGGCCTCAAGAGCGCGGGCCGCAACCTCTACTACCAGTCCGAGGCCTCGGGCGACGCCGTGGAAGGCGTGCCCGGCACGGACAACGTGGGCACCATTGCCCAGGGCTATCTGGAAATGTCCAACGTGGAGATCGTGGACGAGATGGTGAACATGATTGTGGGGCAGCGCGCCTATGAAGCCAACTCCAAGTCCATCACCACCTCCGATGCCATGCTGGGCATCGCCAACCAGCTCAAGCGTTAGGAAGCGTAACAGCCGCAGGAGACCGACATGCACGCACATGCCTCTTTCCCGTCCAGGCCCCGATTCAGGCTCCTTACCTTGCTGTTGCTCTGCTGCTTGATGGGCACGGCCACGGCGGTCCGGGCCCAGGAGGGCGTCTGGCGCCTGCAGGTGTTGGACGCCGCGGTGGTGACCGCGGACGTGGTGCGCTTGGGGGATATCGCCCGCCCCTTGGGGGAGATGGACCCCGGGCTCTGGCAGCGTTTGGCTGGCACGGAGCTGTTCGCGGCGCCGGAGCGCCCCTTGCGGCCTATGAGCGTCACCCGGGCCAAGCTGATGGAAATCCTGCAGCAGCAAGTGGGCGAGGCGGCCAAGCACTGCATCCTGCCCGGAAGCCTGGCTCTGCAGCGCGACGGCGGCCTGGTGCGGGCCTCGGAGCTCACGGCCGAGATCGTCAGAACCTTGACGCCGCTGGCAGCCACTTTGGGGGGCGAGGCCGAATTCCGCGACTTCCGCACGCCCGAGTTCCTGTTCCTGCGCGACCCCACCCACCGGGTGGGCGTGGAACTGGCCACCGCGGACCTCAAGCCCGGTCGGGTTTCCCTGCGGCTGCGGGAGCTGGCCATGGACGGCAGTGCCCAGCGCAGCGCCACGGCCAGCGTGTTCATGGACCTGTGGAAGACCGTGCCCGTGGCGGGGCGCCCCCTGAATCGAGGCGAGGCCCTGGACGAGAGCAACGTGGCCTATCAGCGCAAGAACATGGCCAATCTGCGCAACGACCTCTGGGACGGCAAGAGCGGGTTCTGGCGGCTCAAGACGGCCCTGGGCAAGGACGAGGTGATCTACCAGGGCAGCGTGGAGTCGCTGCCCCTGGTGGGCAAGGGCGACGTGGTGCGGCTGGTCTACCGGGGCACCAACATCCGGCTGGAGGTTCCGGCCGAGGCCATGAGCGACGGCGGCTACAACGAGAGCATTCCGGTACGCAACATGCAGACGCAGGTACAGGTCTACGCCAGGGTGCTGGACGCCAAGACCGTGCAGGTTTTTTAAAACGCGAGCAACGAGGAGAAGGCCATGCGAGGCGCCACCGTATACACCCTGAGTCTGACGCTGCTGCTCCTGGCCCTTGTGGGCTGTGTGCAGCGCCCCAACAATGCCGAGATGATGCCCGTCATGACCCCGGTGCCCGTGGAGGAAACCGCGGCGGACATGCAGCACAACCCCGGCTCCCTGTACCATCCGGGTAACGCCGAGAGCCTGTTCGCGGACAACCGCGCCCGCCGGATCGGAGACATCGTGGTGGTCAAGATCGTGGAAGTCTCCAGCGGCAAGAACACCGCCAACACGGACACCGAGCGCAAGACCTCCATCGACATGGACGTGACCAGCTTTTTCGACAAGGAGCGCATCGGCATCGATCCCGTGGGGGGGGCCAACCTCCTGGGTCTGCGCAGCAACACGGGCAACAACCCCCTGGTGAGCACCAGCACCAAGAACAAGTTCGAGGGCTCGGGCTCCACGGACCGTGGCTCCACGGTCAAGGCCACGGTGGCGGTGCGGGTGGTCAAGATTCTGCCCGGCGGGCTGATGCAGGTGGAGGGAGCGCGCGAGGTACGCGTCAACGAGGAGACGCAGATCATGGTGGTGCGCGGCATGATCCGCCCCCGCGATATTGCGGCGGACAACACCATCAATTCCACGCACCTGGCCAACTCTTCCATCGAGTACTACGGCAAGGGCGTGCTGGCGGACAAGCAGAAGGCCGGGTGGGTCATGCGGCTGCTGGACAATGTCTGGCCCTTCTAGGGGCGCGGCATGACACGGCGGCTTGAGGGGCGTCGCGCCCAGGCGCCCCGGGAAATTTCGAGAGGCTGCACCGGGCGGGGCGGACAGGCCCCGCCAAGACGCAAAGCGACGTACCACGCGGCCGGGATCCCTTCCCGGTTCTGTCGGCCAGGAACGGCGGACAGAGGCGCAACGCCAAGGAGGGCAAGCATGAACAGGACGGCGGACATGAACACGAGACAGGGATCTGGCAACGGAAGGGCGGCCTTGGGTATGGCGGCGCTGCTCGCGCTGCTGCTGTGCTGGGGCGCTCCGGCCGAGGCCGTGCGCATCAAGGACATGGCCACCTTCGGCGGCGTGCGCGACAACTCCCTGGTGGGCTACGGGCTGGTGGTGGGCCTTTCCGGCACCGGCGACAGCAACAAGTCCGATTTCACCATCCAGTCCATGATCAACATGCTGGAGAGCCTGGGCGTGGGCGTGGACAAGCGCAACCTCAAGCCCAAGAACGTGGCCGCGGTCATGGTCACGGCCAAGATGCCCGTGTCCGCCAAGCCCGGTTCCAGCATCGACGTCACCGTCTCCTCCCTGGGCGACGCCAAGAGCCTGCTCGGCGGCGTGTTGCTGCGCACCCCCCTCAAGGGCGTGGACGGCAACGTCTACGGTCTGGCCCAGGGGGCCATGGCCCTGGGCGGCTTTTCCGCCACCGGCGAGGCCGCAGAGGCCACCAAGAACGTGGTCACCGTGGGCAGCATCCCCGGCGGCTGCGTCATCGAGCGCGCCGTGGCCTTCGATTTCAACTACCAGGACAGCCTGCTGCTGCACATGAACGTGCGCGACTTCAGCACCACCCAGCAGGTGGTGGACAAGGTCAACCAGACCCTGGGCGGCGAGTACGCCATGGCCAAGGACATCAGCACCATCGAGCTGCAGGTGCCCCAGGGCTTTCTCAACAACCTGGTGCCCTTCATGGCCTCCATCGAGAACATCGAGATCAGCCCCGACGAGCGCGCCAGGATCGTGGTGGACGAAAAGACCGGTACCGTGGTGCTGGGGCGCAACGTGAAGCTCTCCAAGGTGGCCGTGACCCACGGCAACCTGCAGATCGTGATCCAGGAAGACGCCGAGGTCTCTCAGCCCGGCCCCTTCAGCCAGGGCGAGACCGTGGTCACCCCCCAGACCACCGTGGCCATCCAGGAGGACAACAAGCGGCTGGTGATGCTGGAAGGCGCCACCCTGCAGGAGATGATCGACGGGCTCAACGCCATCGGCGCCACGCCGCGCGACCTCATCTCCATCCTCAAGACCCTCAAGGCGTCGGGCGCGCTCTACGCCGAGCTGGAGGTCATCTGACATGAACGCCGCCATGCCGGACCTTTCCCTGCTGTCTTCCCAGGCCAACTCCTCCGAGTGGCTGCAGAAAGAGCTGGAAATGCGGCGTCTGCAACAGGATTTCGCCGGGGAAAAGACCAAGGACGAGAAGCTGCGTGAGGCCACCAAGGGCTTCGAGAGCATCTTCCTCCAGAAGCTCTGGCAGCAGATGCGCGCCACCGTGCCCAAGGAAGGCTACCTGCACAGCAAGGAAGAAGACCACTACGTCTCCATGTTCGACAAGGAGCTCTGCGACAAGCTGGCCGACGCCGGAGGCATCGGTCTGGGCGAGATGCTCTACAAGCAGCTCAAGAAGAGTCAGAACGAGGCCAGCCGCGTCACCGCACCGAGCGAAAACCGCGAACCCGCGCCCGTCAAGCCCCTCTCGGCCAAGTACGATCCGCGCCTGCTCCTGCCCCCCGAACATCGGGAGGAGCGGGGCAGCCAGAACCCTGCCGCGAGTTCGGATCAGGAGCCCGCGCTCTACACCCCCCTGGCCGGTTACGAGGAAGATCCCGCACCGACCCAGGGCGATGCCGAGGACAACAACTTCGGTTGGGACGACGACCCCGCGCCCCAGGCCCAGTCGCCTGCGCCCCTTGGGGAAACGCCACAGGTGCTGGCGGCGCCCCTGGGGGTGGAGCCGGAACCCGTGCTGCCCGGGGACGACCCGACCCTGATCCAGGCCGATGCCCGGACCCTGTCGGCGGTGGAGGAACTGGCCAGGCACCTGGCCCCCCAGGCTTCGCCGGTGACCAAGTCTCAGGTCACCCAGCTGGGCGGGCCACAAGGCGTGCAGGACAGGCCGGGCGAGATCCGCATGGGACTGCCCCCTGAGGCCGAGGCGGCGGTGACTGGTGGGGGCGAGCCCACCGACCCCTTGCATTGGCCGGTGGAAGGTCGTCAGACCTCGTCCTTCGGCTGGCGGCGCAACCCCCTGACCGGGGAGCGGGCTTTCCACGCCGGCGTGGATCTGGCCGCGGCCGCGGGCACGCCGGTCAAGGCCTGCTGGGACGGCACCGTGAGCTCGGTGGGCAAGCTGCCGGGCTACGGCAACATGGTGGCGGTACAGCACGAGGGCGGTTGGGAGAGCGTCTACGCCCATAACAGTGCCTTCACCGTGCGGGCAGGGGATTCCGTCAAGGCTGGCCAGGAAATTGCAAGAGTAGGCAACACAGGCCGCTCCACCGGGCCGCATCTGCACTTCGAATTGCGCAACAACGGCGCCCCCCAGGACCCGGTGCAGGTGCAAAACAGTCTGGTGGCGGGGCGCGCTCCCGAGGAGGACGCCTAGCCTGCTGTGGCAACAGACTGAAATAGTGTGAGAAATAGTACAGGATTACGCGAGTCGCCGGAGGCTTCCGGCACCGGGAGGTCAGGACCATGTTGCAGCGCATTCAGCAAAGCCTTTCCAGACAGAGCAAGGGAGTGGCCCTGTTGGGCGTGCTCATGCGGGAAGAATTTTCCCTGCTCCAGGAGCACAAGCCCCAGGACGTGACCCGACTGGAGTTTTCCATCCAGGAGCTCATGGGGCAGCTGGTGGCCGAGCGCAAAGCGCTCAAGGCCATGCTGCACGGCATGCGGCTCATGGACTATCTCGAGGCCCTGGCCCTGGCCGACGCGGCCCAGGAGGCCCTGCGCGCGGAAATCTACGCACTGCTCCAGCAGGTGGACGCCCGGGAGCAGGAGTGCGCCAAACAGGCTGAGATGAACAGCACCCTGGTGCTGGGGCTCATGGATCAGGGGCACAAGATGTTGGCACACCTGCAGGAGCAGGTGATCCCCAAGGCCCAGGCCGTCTACTCCAGGCACGGTCGCTATTCCGGGGAGCGCCCCCAGGCTGCCCTGCTGGAGGGGAAACTCTGATGGTCGGCATCACCTCCGTCCTCGATATCGGTCGCTGGGCCCTGTTCGGCAACCAGGCGGCCATTGAGACCACCGGCAACAACATCGCCAACGTCAACACCGAGGGCTACACCAAGCGTACGGTGCGGTTCGAGGAGAAGATGTCCCTGGACTATCGTCCGGGGCAGATCGGCACCGGCTCCGCCGCCGTGGAGGTGGTGCGCAGTTTCAGCGCCTTTGTCGAGGCCCAGTACATCGACATGTCCACCATGAGCGAGCGCTACAAGCAGCTCTGGACGAACCTCAGGAGCGTGGAGAACCTCTTCAACGAGAGCAACAGCCCGGGCATCAGCTCCAGCCTGGACAGCTTTTTCAGCTACTGGGAAGATCTTGCCCTGCGCCCGGACAACTACCCCACCCGGGAGGCGCTGCTCAGCCATACCCAGAACATGATCAGCCTGCTCCAGAACACGGACAAGGACCTGCGGAGACTGCAGACCGCGGCCAACGAGGCCGTGGTGGACGAGGTGAACACGGTCAACGCC
>CAZNSV010000212.1:0-6136 GCA_964575775.1 uncultured Desulfovibrionaceae bacterium | reverse complement strand
CTTTTCGCCCTACATCATCAACGTGCGGGCCTCCTACTACCAGGAGACCGCGGCCGCAGTGACCCATCTGGTGGAGGACCTGGGTTTTTCGCGCATCGCGGTGTTCTACCAGTACGACGCCTACGGTCTCGACGGGCTGCGCGGATCGGAAATCGCGCTCAAGAAGTACGGCCTGGCGCCGGTGGCCAAGAGTTCCTATACCCGTGGCACCCTCGACGTGGAGGAGGGGCTGGAGACCATTCTGGAATCCGACGTGCAGGCCGTGATCATGATCGGCACCTACGAACCCTGCGCCAAGTTCATTCGCTTGGCCAAGAACCGTAACAGTTCCATGGTGTTCTACAACGTGTCCTTCGTGGGTGCCGAGGAACTGGCCCGGTTGTTGGGGCGCGACGGCGACAACGTCATCGTGAGCCAGGTGGTGCCGCCCCCGGAACTGCCCGAGACCCGGGAGATGCTGCCCAGCGTCAACGAGTACATCCAGCTGCTGGCCGAGTACTATCCCGAGGCCAAGCCCAATTCCGTGAGCCTGGAAGGCTATTTCAACGCCATGGTGCTGGTGGAGGGGCTCACCCGGGCCGGCCGCAACCTGACTCGCGAAGGGCTGGTGGCCGCCATCCAGAGCATCCAGGACTTCCCCCTGGGGGACAACACCTCCATCAGTTTCAGCAGCACGGATCACCAGGGCATGGACCGGGTCTACTTCACCCGCATCAAGGACGGCTCCCTGCACCTGATCCGGGACTGGAAGACCCTGGCCCGGGACCTGGGCGTGGGCTCGGGGCGGCGACCGTTCACCTCGCCCTATCGCTACAGTTCCACCCACGGTAGCGTGCACGGTCACAGCGGCAACGCCACGTCGGAAACCCCGGCCGCCCAGCCCTCTGCCAGGTGAGGCGGTCGCCATGTCCCTGCGCCGCTATGTCAAACTGAACCTCAAGAACAAGATTCTCTTTTCCACGCTGGCGGTGGTGCTCCTGGTGAGCATTTTCATCGCTTTCCTGGCCCGCTACATCCTCATTTCCAGTCTGACCCGCGAGCTCGAGATTCGCGGTCTGGGCATCGCCCACTCCATAGCGGACCGCAGCACCTCCCTGATCCTGACCAAGGACAAGCCGGAGTTGATCAACATGGTGTTCGAGGCGGCCCAGGTGGGCGAGCGGCGAACGCTGGTTTCCTACATTTTCATTCTCGACACCGAGCAGAACGTCCTGGCCAGTACCTTCATCCGCCCCTTCCCGGAGGGGCTGCGCTTCGCCAACCTGGTGCCGCCGGGCAAGAAGGACAGCATCAAGCTCATGGAGTACGAGGGCGAATCGGCCTACGACGTCGCGGTGCCGGTGATGGAAGGCATCTACGATGTGGGCAGCGTCCACGTGGGGCTCTCCAAGGAGCACATCGACAGCGTGGTGGGCAAGCTGCGCATGGCCTTCTTGTCCTTCATCGCCTTCATCATCCTGATCATGACCTTCATCACGGACCGGCTTTCACGCAACATCACGCGCCCCATCTCGCAACTCATTAGGATGTCGGAAGAAATCAGTCGGGACAATCTGGATTTCTCCATCGACATCAAGGCGCGACCCGACGACGAGGTGGTGCAGCTGGCCAACTCGTTCAACCACATGGTGAAGCACATCAAGGAGTACCGGGACGAGCTGAAGAAGTCGCAGCAAAAGTACCGCTCCCTGTTCCACAGTGGTCCGGACCCCATTTTCGTGCTGGACGTGGTCACTCAGGAGATCCTGGACGCCAATCCCATGGCGGCGGAGGTCTACGGCTACTCCCGCAAGGAGTTGACCGGGATGAAGTTCTCGGACCTGGCCGGAGACTTTGCCAACGAGATGCAGGGCGTGTTCAGCAGCACGGACGACGACACCCTGGCCGAGTGCGTGTTCTTTCCCCGGGCCATCCACTACAAGAAGGGGTCGTACCCCTTCAACGTCAACGTGCACGCCTGCGGCACCCTGTATCAGGACAAGCCGGCCATCATCGTGTCCACCAACGACATCACGGACCTGGTGGAAAAGGACGCGCAACTGATCCAGGCCAGCAAGATGAAGACCTTGGGCGAGATGAGCGCGGGCATCGCCCACGAGGTGAACCAGCCGCTCAACGCCATCAAGCTGGGTAGCGAGTACTTGGCCATGATCATCGAGCGCGGGGAGGAGCCGCCCCGGGAGCAGCTGCTCAAGGTCTCGCGGCAGATCAGCAACCAGGTGGACCGGGCCTCGGAGATCATCACCACCCTGCGGGAGTTCGGGCGCAAGGCGGACCTGACCAAGGACAAGTTCGACATCAGCCTGCCCCTCAAGGGCGTGCTCAACATCCTCGGGCAGCAACTCAAGCTCGACAACATCCAGGTGGAGATGGATTTCCGGGAAGGCATGCCGCGGATCCTGGCCCACAAGAACCGGCTGGAGCAGGTGGTCTTCAACCTGATCACCAATGCCCGTGACGCCATCCTCAGTCGGGAGGACAGCGAAGGCGAGCAGCCCCAGCGCAAGATCACCATCAAGACCTTCATGGCGGACAGTCGTCCGGCCCTGAGCATCACGGATACGGGCATCGGCATCCCCGAATCCAAACTGGATAAAATCTTTGAACCGTTCTATACCACCAAGGAGATCGGCAAGGGCATGGGACTGGGCTTGGCCATTTCCTACGGCATCGTCAAGGACTACCACGGAGACATCGTGGTCACCAGCGAGCTGGGCAAGGGCACCACGTTCCGCCTGAGCTTTCCCGGCGCGGATTGAGCATCCCCGCGTCCATCTCCGGCTGCAGGCCCCCGGGGGGGAGGCTTGGCGCAGCATCCGGCATCCGGAGCCGCCGGCACTGTGGTGTCTGGCGTGGCGGGCAGGAGGCTGTACCCGAGTTGAGCATCATAGCGATGAAGGAGACCGGTGCATGACGAGAATACTGCTCATCGACGACGAAAAACCCACCCTGGAGATGCTCAGCCTTTTTCTCGGGGCCTATGGCTATACGGCTTTGACCGCCGAAACAGGCGAACAGGGCATCGAGGTCTTCAAAGCCGAGCGTCCGGAGATCGTCATGACGGACATCAAGATGCCCGGTATGGGGGGCATCGAGGTGCTCAAGCAGATCAAGGCCATCGACCCCGCCACCGAGGTCATCGTGGTCACCGGCCACGGCGACATGGACCTGGCCATCCAGGCCTTGAACCTCTCGGCCACGGACTTCATCAACAAGCCCGTGCAGAAGGATTCGCTGGAGTCGGCCCTGCGCCGGGCCGAGGAGCGTCTGCAGTCCAACCGCAAGGGTGACAACGACATCGCCCTGCGTCAGGTGGGGGATGTGGCCGTGCTGGAAATCCACGGCAACGTCACCTCACATTCCGAGCCCTTCCTGCAGGATGCCTGCAACACCCTGGTCCAGAAAGGGCTGGACAAGGTGGTGCTGCGTTTCGATGAGAACGCCACCATCAACGGCGCCGGTATCGCCCTGCTGACCCAGCTGTTGCTCGAAGGTTCCAAGCGGGGGCAGCGGGTGGCCATCACCGGCATTGCCGACAGCTTCAAAAAGGTCTTCAGTATCGTGGGCATCAGCAAATTTGCAACCCTGGCAGACAGTGAAGCGGCCGCCCTGGCCGCCTTGGAGAATGATTAGCCACAGGGACCGCATGCAGCACAAGGATTCAGAGCCTGCCGGTCTGGCTGTCCTGGCCGACGAACTGGAGCTCAAACGTTTTCAGGCTGCCATCCTCGCCCAGACCACACGTGAACTCGTGGGGGGCGGAGAACCGCGCGAACTCACGGAAACCTTCCTGCTCACCTGCATGGGCGCCGTGGGAGCGTCCATGGGCTTCTGCATGGTCCTGGATCCCGGCGACCCTGCCGGGGAGCACGCCCAGCTCACCACCCGCGGCCTGGGGAGCGAGTCACTGGAGCGGTTGCAGAGCGGCATGCGCAACCTGGTCTCGGCCTTGCCCGCCCCCCCTGCGGATATGCAGGGCGGTGCCAGCCAGATCGTCATCCATGACGCCCACCAGGCCGGGCCCATCTTTCCGGAGGACACGGCCCTGGTCCTGGGCTGGAAATCCCCCAGCGGCCGCTCGGGCTTTTTCGGCCTGGGGCGGAACCTCGATCGCCAGTCCTACGACCAGGAAACCATCGATTTCTTGCAGAACCTCCTGCACATCTTCATCCAGGTGCTGGACAACTCCTGCTTCACCAAGACCGTCACCTACCTCAACCAGGAGTTGCAGAGCAACAACCAGGCCCTGCAGCACGCCCTGCAACGGGCCAAACGCAGCCAGGCCGACCTCGACCGTCGCATCTTCCACCTGCGCGCCCTCTACGATGCCGCCACGGAACTTTCGCCCCTGCGGGACGCCGAGGCCATTCTGGACACCTTTCTGCTGCTGTTGTTGGGCTCCCTGAGTGTGGAGAGCGGCTGTCTCATGCTCTACGACAGCGCGGTGGACGCCGTCTCGTTTCATGCCCGGGGGCTGCCTCTGCGGGATCAGAACTTCCCCCAGGCCCAGGCCAAGGAGTTGCTGTTCAAGTGCATCGGCGCTTCGTCCTTCCAGCAGCTCACGCCCCTGAGCACCCAGCTGCTCGCCCCCGCCAGCCTGGAGGGGGTGCCTTTGCCCCTGCAACACCCCAGCAGGGTGGTCCTGATGCGGGTGGACGAACAGAGTCTGGGCCTGCTGCTGTTGGGGCAGTCCATCGCGGCCCACGAACTCAGTCCGGAGGAGGACGACATCCTCCTGAACCTGACCCACAACGCCATGCTGTTCCTACGCAACGCCCGCTCCTTCGCCACCATCCAGGCCCTGAACAAGGACCTGCATGAGCGTAACCAGGAGCTGGAGAAGACCCTGGCCGAGCTCACCGCCAGCCGGAGCTACATCGAGGTGCTGGAGCATGCCGGGGCCAGGCTCCGCACCGTATTGCAGCACCAGGCCGCACAGTTGGGGCGGGTTCATCTCAAGGATTTCATCTGGATCATCGTTGCCAGCCTGATCTTCGGCATCGTCTTTAACATGAACAATCCCAACGGCGTGGAATTGGTGCCCAGGTTGCTGCGGACCAAGGGCACGGAGCGCATCACCATCCCCCAGGCCATGGAATTGCTGCAGCGCGAGGATGCGATTTTTCTGGATGCGCGCCCCACGGCGTTGTACGATCAGAGTCACGCCGTGGGCAGCATCAACATCCCGCCCTCCCTGTTCGACTTCATCTACTCCATGCGCTTTGCCTCCCTGGATCATGATCCCTTGTTCATCGTCTACGGCCGCACGCTTTCCAGTCTCTACGACGAAGATATCGCCCAGCGTTTGCGCAGCCAGGGGCACGGCAATGTGCTCATCGTGGTCGGCGACCTGGAGTCCTGGAAACACAGCGGGGGGCAGATCAAGAAAAATTGAAGCCTGCGGGCACTGTGCAAGCAACCACAGGCGAGGAGTCCCCATGGTCATATCATCGGCACCCAGCGACATCCCCATTGCCCCGGGCGGTTCGGTTTCCATCAGCGCCGAGGGCGGTGCGGTCCAGCCCAGCCCCCCCGGATCGGTGCAGGTGGAAGGCAGCGGACAGGTACAGGTCCAGGGCGCCGGCCACCTGGAAGTCTCCGGGGCCGGGGCAGTGGAAGTGATCGGCGCGGGTAGCATCGAGGTCACCGGCGCCGGGACCCTGCTCAATTCGCATATCTAACCCCCTTCCCGGCAGGGAAAATCCTGCCTGGAATGGTTCTTGCTTTCATGAGACAATGACCACACCGCCTGCGTTGCAACCGGAACCCGCAGGCTGCGGCCCCTTGGTTTCGGTGGTGATCCCGACCTTCAACAGGGGCGGACTGCTCCCCCGGGCCGTTGCCTCGGTGCTGGAGCAGAGCCACCACCACCTGGAATGCATCGTGGTGGATGACGGTTCCGACGACCACACCCCGCACCTGCTGGAGCGTCTGGCCGGGACCGATGCACGCCTGCAGTGCCTGCGGCTGGTCACCAACAGGGGCGTTGCCGCGGCGCGCAACGCCGGAATCGCCCGGAGCCGGGGGGCCTGCATCGCCCTCCTGGATTCGGACGACTGCTGGCTGCCACGCAAGCTGGAACGGCAGCTGGCGTTCATGCAGGAGCAGGGGTTGGAAGTCTGCCAGACGGAGGAGT
>CAZNSV010000211.1:0-6171 GCA_964575775.1 uncultured Desulfovibrionaceae bacterium | reverse complement strand
CTGTTGCCGTCCGGCATGGTGCAGGAAGGACAGACCGGCCATGTCGCGCAGGGCCACGTCGCAGAGCACCAGGTCTACGGGGTGTTGCTCCATGAACAAAAGCCCCTGACGCCCCCGCGCCAGGGCCCGGAACCCGCCCAGTCCGGCAGCGGCCAGCAGGGCGCAGTCCGCCCGGGCCTGCTCCTTCTCGGCGGCCAGGACCAGCACCTGGCGGAAATGCCCGGGCCGCTCCTGGTCCAGGGCGTTCTCCCGCATGCGGCGCTGCAGATCCTCGTCCACGTACAGCAGCCGGGGCTCGCCCTCACTGCGGGTGGTGACCGCGGGTCGCCTGTCCAACGGCAGCGGCGGGGGCAGACCGGGCAGGGGCTTGGGCTCCGGTATGGGGGTGCCGTCGGGAAACAGCAGGGCGCGCCACTCGGCCACACTTTGGGGGCGGTCCTTTTCCAGCACCCGCAACCCCTTGTCCACGGCCTCCAGAAAGCGGCGGGAGTAGCGTCCCAGCCCGGCCACCACGGCCGGGACCAGGGGGTCGTTGTTGCCGGACAGGGCCGAACTGGTGCGCAGGGCGGATTCCGGGGGCGTGTTCCCGGAAAGACAGCGGTAGAGCACCCCGGCCAAGGCGTAGATGTCCGTCCAGGGGCCCTGGTCGTCGTTGGTGCTGTAGTACTGCTCCAGCGGGGAGTAGCCCGGGGTCAGCAGCGTGGTCAGGGCCCGGGAACGCCGCCCCATGGCGTTGCGGGCCGAACCGAAATCGATGAGCACCGGCGAGCCGTCGTCGCGGATCACGATGTTCTCGGGCTTGATGTCCCGGTGCAGAAAACCCTGCTGGTGCAACGCCTCCAGGCCGGAGAGCAAGGGCAGGGTGATGGCCTGCAGGGCGCCCTCCTCCAACACGTTGCTCTGATCCAGGATCTCGGCGAGGTTGCGCCCCCGTTCGAGGTCCATGGCCATGTAGGCGGTGTTGTGGGCCTCGAACAGGGTGAGGACCCGCACGATGTTGGGGTGGCGGAACTGGGCCAGGATCTGGGCTTCGAGGAGGAAGCGGCTCTTGCCCCAGTCGAAGGTGGCGGCCATGGCCTGAGAGCGGGGCACCACGCGCAGGTCGGGCAGGCGCTGGGCCACCTCGTGGGGGAAGAACTCCTTGAGGGCCACCTGCTGCTTGAGGTTGCGGTCCAGGGCCAGGTAGGTGATGCCGAAGCCGCCCTTGCCCAGGATGGCCTGGATCTCGTAGGACTGCAGCAGCACCCCGGTTTCGAGTGCCTCAGTGCCGAAATCCGTCCCCATCAGGCCGCTCCTGGAAGGTGGTGGCTGTCCAACGCCCTGCGCCTCTCACACCGCATGCATCAACCTAGCTGCGCCCCCGCTGCTTGTAAAGCCCCCACCACGGCCCATGTCCCTGAATCGGTCAATTGACGTGCTACCTGAATCGGTCAGCTTCAGGTGTCGTTGGCAGCCCCCGCCGTAGCGATCCTGCCGGCTCCGGTCCTGGACAGTCAGCCCAAGCCATGGCAAGAAAAGGGAAACTCGGTCAGGCTGCCGGAAGCCCGGCACCGACCTCCCGGACCTCAACAGGCACCATTGTCATGGAAATTGCCCGCCAAGGCGACCAATGCACCTTTTACGTGGACGTGAGCGGCAGGGCCACGGTCATCTGCCCCTCGTGCCATAAGCAGAAGGTCATCGACGCCATGCCCTACAAGGGCGTGTCCAAGCCCCTGCGGGTGAACTGCGGCTGCGGCCAGGTCTTCACCAGCCTCTTCGAGTACCGCACCAACTACATCAAGAACGTGGCCCTGCTGGGCACGGTGGAAGACCCCACGAGCAAGGAGCAGGCCCGGGTGGGCATCAACAAGCTCTCCATCGACGGCGCTGTCTTCACCCTCATCGAGCGCCTGCCCGTGGCCCACGGCCAGGTCCTGGCCCTGCGCTTCACCCTGGACAACGCCCAGCAGACCCCGGTGGAGCGCAACGTGCGCGTCACCTCGGTCAAGGGTTCGGAAGTGGGGGCCATGTTCATCGGCGGGGTACGCAACAAGACCGTGGGCTTCTACCTCATGCCCTGAAAGGGGCGGGCAGAAGCCCGGGCGTCACGCCCCCTGGTGGGGCCAACGCTCGCGCGAACTCAGTTCCCGGCCAACAGCTCCTTGGCCAGGGCCGCCAAGGGCTCCAGATGGGCGTCCGCCGTGGCGGCGAAACGCGGCTGCACACTATTGGGGGCGGGCAGGTCATAACCGGCGCCGCTCAACGGGCTTTGCGGGAACAGGGTGAAGCAGACCAGACTCAGCAACAGCAGGGTGGCGAACAGCAGGGCGTTGCGCATGGGGACCTCCTTGTGCCAACACCCCGCAGCCTAGCGCGCCTGGGCAACGGTTCCGTGACGAACCCACGACGATTGGCTACGCCTTACGCCTCCGTGTAGAGCGCGGCCAGGGCCGCGGCCGTGCGCTCCGGAGCGAAGCGCTCCAGCACCAGGGCCTGCCCCGCCCGGGCCAGGGCCAGGGCCGTTGCCGGTTCCGCGCAGAGCCGGGCAATGCCCTCGGCCAGGGCGACAGGGTCCTCGGGCGGCACCAGCACCCCGGTCTCGCCGTCGCGCACCACCTCGCCGATGCCCGAGACGTCCGTGCCCACCACGGGCAGGCCGTGGGCCATGGCCTCCAGGATCACGTTGGGGATGCCGTCGCGGTCGCCCCCTTCCCCCACCACCACGCTGGACATGACAAAGACGTCCGCCCCCCGCAGGAACTCCGGCACCCGGTCATGGGGCACGAAGCCCGGAAACTCCACCACCGAATCCAGGCCCAGGTCGCGGCATTGCTGTTTGAGCGCGCGCTCCAGGGGGCCGGATCCGGCCAGACAGAGCCGCAGATCCAAACCCTGCTGCCGCAGCACCTGCACAGCCTGAAGCAGCACGGCGAAGCCCTTCTTGGGCACGAAACGCCCCACCGCCACCAGCCGGAAAGGGGGGCAGAAGCGCGGCGCCGCAGGCTCCTGCACGTCCAGGGCCAGGGCGGCGTAGATCAGCCGGACCTTGTGCGGCGGCACGTCCGCCTGGGCCACGAGATAGGGCACGTTGCGCCCCACGTCGGTGCGGATGGCGTGACAATCGCGCACCTTGAGCCGTAGGGCGCCGTCCGGCGGAAAGATGTCCCCGGCGCGGCCGGTGAAGGTGAAGCGCAGGCCCGTGAGGCGCGAGGCCGCCCAGGCCGCGGTGGCCGGGCCGTTGGCCCAATCCGCGTGAATGTGGGTGATGCCCCGCGCCAGAAAGAGCCGCGCCAGGCGAAAGGCGCAGCCCACGGCCAACAGCGCCTCCCCGGCCGTCTCCCAGGAGCGCCAACGCCGCGGCAAGAGGGCCAGCACCTCCAGCGTCCGGCGGGGCGAGCGCCGCAGCCACCAGCACAGATCCCCCAGGACCCGGGGCACGTTGCGCAGGCCGATGCGCGTCACGGGTCCGTCGTAGTCGCGCATGGCCGGGCTGAGGTCGCGCCGCAGGGGGCCGTACATGGTGAAGACCTCCACCGCCAGGCCGTGCTCCCGCAGGGCCCGGACCTCGCGAAAGACAAAGGTCTCCGAAGGCTTGGGAAACCAGACCAGGACATAGGCGACGCGCGGCGTCGCGGATGGGGCGTTGGCGTCGCGGTCGGTAATCATGGGGGCGGGCATCTTTCGTCCGGTCGCGATTTAGGGTAATGTGCTGCGGCTGCAACGGTTCCGGTCCTGAGGCGCACTAGCACCAGGAGCCGGTTCGGGCAAGCGATTCCGACTTCACGCCCCCATAAGGAGAGGCCGACCATGCAACGACTGCACGTCAAGACCGCCCTGCAGGCCCCCGAGGCCCTGGCGGACGTCCTGATCAAGGGCTGGCTGCGCACCCGGCGCGACGCCAAAGGTTTTTCGTTTCTCGAAGTGAACGACGGCTCCTGCCTGGCCAATCTCCAGGCCGTGGTGGAGGAGGACTGCGCAGGCTGGGACCTGCTCAAGGACCTGCACACCGGCGCGGCCGTGGAGTTGGAAGGCGACCTCATCGCCTCCCCGGGCAAGGGGCAGCGCTGGGAGCTCAAGGTCCGGACCCTGCGTTGCCTGGGCGCCGCCGACCCCGAACAATACCCCCTGCAGAAGAAACGCCATTCCGACGAGTTCCTGCGCGGCATCGCCCACCTGCGCCCCCGCACCAACAAGTACGGCGCCATGTTCCGCATCCGCTCGGAAGCGGCCTTTGCGGTGCACAGCTTCTTCCGGGAGCGCGGGTTCTACTACATCCACACGCCCATCCTCAGCGGCTCGGACTGCGAAGGCGCGGGCGACCTGTTCCGCGTCACCACCCACCCCCTGCTGCCGCCCCCCGGCACGAGCCTGGAGGCCCTGCGCGAGGCCGATTTCTTCGGCCGCGAGGCCATGCTCACCGTGTCCGGCCAGCTGGAGGCCGAGGCCCTGGCCCAGTCCCTGGGCAAGGTCTACACCTTCGGCCCCACCTTCCGGGCCGAGAACTCCAACACCCCGCGCCATGCCGCCGAGTTCTGGATGATCGAGCCGGAAATGGCCTTTGCCGAGCTCACGGACAACATGGCCCTGGCCGAGGACTTCATCAAGGAGTGCATCAAGCGGGTCCTGGAGAGCTGTGCCGACGACATCGCCCTCTTCGCCTCCTTTGTGGACAAGGAGCTCATGGGGCGCTTGACCACCATCCTGGAGCGCCCCTTCCTGCGTCTGCCTTACCGCGAGGCCGTGCGGCTGTTGCAGGAGTCGAAGCGGGAGTTCGAATACCCCGTCTCCTTCGGCCTGGACCTGCAGACCGAGCATGAACGCTTTCTGAGCGAGGAATACGCCAAGGGGCCGGTGATCGTGTTCGACTACCCGCGCAGCCTCAAGCCCTTCTACATGCGCTGCAACGACGACGGCGACACCGTGGCGGCCATGGACGTGCTGGTGCCGCGCATCGGCGAGGTCATCGGCGGCAGCCAGCGCGAGGAGCGGCTGGACATGCTGGAGACGCGCATGCAGGAGCAGGGGCTCGATGCCGCGGCCTACTGGTGGTATGTGGACCTGCGGCGCTTCGGGACCGCCCCCCACTGTGGATTCGGCATGGGCTTCGAACGCTTCCTGATGCTCATCACCGGGGTGAGCAACATCCGGGACGTGATCCCCTTCCCGCGCACCCCGCGCCATTTGGAGTTTTAGAGCGTCTTAACCTTGAAAAGGCTTTCGGGGGAACCCCTTTCTGCAGAAAGGGGGTTCACCCGAACCCCCTCCCCAAAGACTCTCTGCTGTTAACACAAAATGTTAAGTTGCTCACGCAAGGAAGATGGCTCTCTTACACAGGGTTTCATCACCCCGATCCTTTCCGGCCAGACAACACGAACCCGGACCCCAACAATCACGACCAGGACTATTTAAAGAAAGTTTCCCATGAAGTTCTAATCCGTTGCGAATACAGCGAGAGGGAACTCCACTCCCTGCGGTCGCCATCCGTAAGGCGCAACCGACCGCGCCCAACGACTGACGCCTGCAAGGGGTTCTCCCTCTCGCGCTCTCACTTCACAAATTTTTCAGCAGCCTGGGTTCATGGAAAGGCGTTGCGCTCTGAGATCCGGCTCAAAAGGACGGGAGCGGATCCTCGGGCTCTTCGGGTTCCTCGGGCTCTTCTTCCACCGCCTGCCCCCGCAGGGTGGGGGCGCCGAGCAGGGAATCCTGCCAGCCCAGCCGCCGCACGATCTCCCGGGACAGCTCCTCCAAGCCCTCGCCGGTGAGGGCCGAGACCGCAATGCCCCCGGGATGGGTCTCCAGCAGGATCTCCCGCTGCCCGGGCTCCAGGGCGTCGCACTTGTTGAGCACCAGCACCCGGGGCACGTCCGCCAGCTCCATCTGCGCCAGGATTTCTTCCACGGCGGCCAGCTGCTGCTCCAGCTCGGGGTGGGAGGCGTCCGCCACGTGCAGCAGCAGGGTGGCGGCCTCCAGCTCTTCCAGGGTGGCGCGGAAGGCCTCCACGAGCTCCGCGGGCAGGCGACGGATGAAGCCCACGGTGTCGGTGATGATCAGCTCGTGCTCTTCGGGAAACCGCAGCCGCCGGGTGGTGGGGTCCAGGGTGGCGAAGAGCTTGTCCTCGGCCAGGACCTGGGCGTTGGTCAGGGTGTTGAGCAGGGTGGATTTCCCGGCATTGGTGTAGCCCACCAGGGC
>CAZNSV010000210.1:0-6188 GCA_964575775.1 uncultured Desulfovibrionaceae bacterium | reverse complement strand
GAGGCCCTGGAGCGCATGGACGTGGACGTGCTGGGCCTGGACCAGATGGACCGCACCATCCTGGGCGTGCTCATCCACCACTACGGTGGGGGGCCGGTGGGCGTGAAGACCCTGGCCGCGGCCTGCTCCGAAGAGGTGCGGACCATCGAGGAAATCTACGAGCCCTACCTCATCCAATGCGGTTTTCTCAAGCGCACCCCGCGGGGGCGCATGGCCACGGCCAAGGCCTTCCGCCACCTCAAACAACTGCTGCAGGACCCCACGGTCTGAACCCTGCACACTCCCGGAACCACGCCATGCCCCACAAAGCCTGCTCCGTGCGCCTGCTGGCCCACACCCCTGACGCCCTGCCCCTGATCTACGCGGCCTTCCGCCAGTGCTACTACCCCGGATTCGTGGGCGAACTCTGGGACGAACTGGTCTCGGGCACGGCGGATGCGCAGAAGCAGGCGGACTTCGTGACCAAGGTCATGGAGTCGGGGCACGACAGCCCCATCGAACACGTGAGCTTCACCTTCGCCATCGAGGGCGTGTCCCGGGCCTGCACCCACCAGCTGGTGCGGCACCGCATCGCCTCCTATTCACAGCAGAGCCAGCGCTACGTGGACGGCAGCGCCTTCGACTACATCCTGCCCCCGGCCATTGCCGCCATTCCCGAGGCCCAGGAGCGCTTCGAAGCGTTCATGGACGAGGTGGGGCGCGCCTACCGCGACCTCAAGCAGCTGCTGGAGTCCGCCGGGCGCACGGGACCCAAGGCCAACGAGGACGCCCGCTTCGTGCTGCCCCAGGCCGCGGAGAGCAAGATCGTGGTCAGCATGAACTGCCGCAGCCTGCTGCACTTCTTCGAACTGCGCTGCTGCATGCGCGCCCAGTGGGAGATCCGGGCCCTGGCCCGGCAGATGCTGGAGTTGTGCAGAAACGCCCTGCCCGTGGTCTTTGCCACGGCCGGAGCCAAGTGCGACCGCCTGGGTTACTGCCCCGAAGGGGAGCGTTTTACCTGCGGCCGCCGCCCCTTGCGCTCGCCCTGAGCCTGTCCCTGGGCGCATCCGCACAGGCTGCGCCGCTCCTGATCGCCCCAAAAGGAACCTCCGGAGCCCGTCCCTCGGGCCTCGGGGGCGTGGTGCGTCCGTCATTCGGGCGGAGATGCCCAGCGGTGTTCAGCGGCGCACAGTGTCAAGGAAAAAACAACCGAGAACGGCACTATTTCGCCCCTGCGCTGTCAGGAAACACGGACATGGTAATTACTGACAAAAATGTCCTACCGCGGCGGTCAGCAACATTTTTTGTTGACAGCCAGATTAATTGACTTTTTTTCCGGGGGGCGATTGGCTGAAAAGCCTGGAGTCCCGCAGGGATGGACACGAACCGGGCAGCGAAGCCCATTTGGAAGTTACAGTTTTGAAAGCAAAGGCCAAATTTTGAGCTATTGTCGATTTTTTGCCGATATCTTGCTTTGCGACTGTTGAAAACTTTTAAGCCTATCTGGGGAAAACTTTTCCTTGCCAAGGAAGCAAGCCAGCAATCAGGCGGGTTCAGCGTCCATGCCCGATATGCGCTGGTTTTCAAGATACATCACAATATCAACACCTTAAAGCTCAGACACCCTAGGGAAAACAACCGGCCGCGCCTCTGGTCACAGTCCCGTATTCCGCCTTGCCCGATCCCCGGGGGAGAAGTATCACTGCGCCCATGGATACGACCTGGCAAGACATTCAAGCAGCGCTGCAAAGCAGCACCAACCCCGGCCTGTACGACGTTTGGCTGAAACATCTTCAAGGCGACTACGATTCCGGCACCCTCACGGTCCGTGCGCCCAATGCCTTTGTGGCCAAGTGGGTGGCCAACCGCCTTTCCGACGTGATCCTCAACGCCGCGGCCATGGTCCTGGGCCAGCGCCCCCGCCTCGCGGTGGAGCACGGCCAGGCAGCCGCCCCCGGGCAAACCCCTCCCAAACCCGTTCCGGCGCAGAACCTGCCCTGCATCCCGCGTCCGACCAGCAGCGACACCCAGCCCCAGGAGCAGCTTTGCTCCCGGATTTCGCCCCCACATCAGGCCCAGGTGGGCCTGCCCCTGGAAAGCCCCGTGCCCCTGCACCCCACGGGCAACGGTCAACAGTGGCGCTTCAGCTTCAGCGACTTCGTGGTGGGCCCCTGCAACGAGCTGGCCTATGCCGCGGCCAAGAACATCTGCAGCCAGACCCTGCCCGCGGACCATCTGTTCATCAGTTCCCGCCCCGGCCTGGGCAAGACGCATCTGCTGCAGGCCGCCGGGGCCGAGCTCTGCCGGACGGCCAACGGGCGCGCCCCCAGAGTGGCGTATCTCACGGGCGAGGAGTTTGCACGGCAGATGGTCTTTGCTCTGCGTTCCGGCAACCTGGAGCGGTTCAAGAGCAAGTACCGCGACAGCGTGGATCTCCTGCTGCTCGAGGACGTACACTTTTTCCAGGGCAAGGAGAAGATGCAGGACGAGCTGCTGGCCACCCTCAAGGCCTTGCGGAGCAACGGCGCCAAGGTGGTCTTCTCCAGCTCCTTCCTGCCCCGTGAGATCAAGGAGCTGGACTCGCAGCTGGCGTCGCGCTTCTGTTCCGGATTCCTGGCCGTCATCGACAATCCCGACTTCGAGACCCGCCGCCGCATCCTCGACCACAAGGCCCGGCTCTTTCAGGTGACCCTGCCCGATGAAGTCTCCCAGCTCCTGGCCGAGCGTGTGGTCAACGACATCCGCCAGCTGGAAAGCTGCCTGCAGAACCTGGTGCTCAAGGCCCGGCTGCTCAACCGCAGCATCACCATGGATCTGGCCTGGCAGGTGCTGGAGAACTACACCGTGCAGGAGCTGCGCTGCAGTGTGGAGCGCATCGTGGAGTTCATCTGCTCCAGTTTCGAGCTCACCACCCAGCAACTACGCTCTAAAAGCCGTCAACGCCAGATCGTCCTCGCTCGCAACATGGCCTTCTTCCTCACCCGCCAGTACACAGACCTCTCCCTGCAAGACATCGGCGACCGCTTCAACCGCAAGCACTCCACCGTGCTCAAGGGCATTGCCAACGTGGAACGCGAAATGAGCCTGGAAACCCCGCTGGGGCGCCAGCTCGCCCGCACCATCGAGATGTTGCAACGCTTCTCCGGGGAGCAGAGCCGGGCCTGAGCCCAGCCGCCCCCTTTCGCTCCAACCCCCTCGTCCTTTCGCCGTACACCGCATCATCGGCACCGCGCTGAGCTTGGCGCGTGGCGCTCCTGTGGCCGTGCCTGTCAGCCCCTCCCCCCCCCAAAAAAGGGGGGGGCGGCGGCCTGGCCAAGAGCGCGCATGGCCGCTACGCGCGCCCCGGGCTTGCCGCCAGCGCCCAGAGCCCGCCCGATCCGCGTGCCCCCCCCTGCTGCCCAACCTGTAAGGCTCGGCACAGGGGCGCTCCAGGTTCACTGTCCGGGAAACCCTGCACGGTTGCCGCTGCACAGAGGGAGTGCTACGGGTAGGGTAAGGTCACTTGCCTGGTTGGCCCAGGTTCTGGTCGACTTGGCGCTCCATGGAGAAAACTGCGGACAAGCAGGGTGCAGACTTTTTTACACAAGTCTCTAACCGCCCGAAACCGAACTTGCTTTTTATCTGAAAAAAGTCTAGAGAAAGTCTGTCGTCCATTTAACTTGTTAATTTTTCCGTTCTTTTCCTTCCTTGAGCCCGGGACTGCCCATGAGCGTGCTCTTCAACAAACTCTACCCCGGTGATACCGATCACGCAGCCCAAGGGGTGGAATACCCCCCCGGCTCGGCCCCGGACATGCGGCAAGCTGCCCCTGATCAAGCTCCAAAAAATGGTGGTACCCTCCCGGGGGATCTGGCCCACGATCCGCTCTTACGCCGCAGCCCGCGCCCCCTTGGGGGGGCGTCCCTGGTCTCGCGCATCAAGCACCTGTTCTCGTAGGGCACCAAGCCACCCTGAGTGAGCGCGCCGCCCGGCTCAGCTCTCGCCCAGATGTTTGGTGTCGCCGATGGCCACCACCACGTCCCCGGCCTGCAGCCTGGTGTCGGCGCGGGGCAGGAAGCTGTTCTTGTGGTCGCCCTGCCGCCTGACCGCCACGATCTGCATGTTGAGCTTGTTGGGCAGGTCCAGCTCGCGCAGTGTCTTGCCCTGCCACTTGTCCACCGTGAGCTCCTGCAGCACGATGTCGCCCCCAAGCGGGAGATACTGCAAGAGACCCGGCACGGCCAGGCGGTGGGCCAGCTGCTCCGCGACGTAGCGCTCGGGGAAGACCACCAGGTCCGCCCCCAAACGGTAGAGGATCTTTTCGTGCTGGGGGCTCAACGCCTTGACCCAGACCTGGGGCACGCCCAGTTCCTTGAGGTTCAGGGTGATGAGGATACTGGCCTCCATGGAGTGGCCGATGCTGACCACCACGTGGGGAAAATCCGCGAAGCCCAGCTGCCTGAGGGCCAGGGCGTCCGTCCCGTCGGCCACGTAGACCTGATCGAGATAGTCCTGGGCCCGTTTGACGTTGGCCTCGCTCAGGTCCAGGCCCACCACCGGGCCGCCCAGGTCCTTGAGGGTCCGGGCCAGGGCCGAACCGAACTTGCCCAGGCCGATCACGCCCACTTCCGATTTTGCCATGGTGTCTCCTTTGTGCGCGCGCCCCTTGCTGCCCGTAGTTCCGCCGCTCTCAGCCGATCATGAGGCTTTCCTTGGGCCAGGCATAGCGGGGGCGGACCTGCCAGCTCTGCAGCAGGGAAAGGAAGAGGATGGGGCCCAGACGCCCCAGAAACATGAGGACCACGAGCACCACCTTGCCGAAAGGCGAGAGTCCGGCGGTGATGCCCGTGCTCAGGCCCACGGTGCCGAAGGCCGAAACCACCTCGAAGAGCAGCTCCAGGAACTGCCCCCGTCGGACGGCGTGCTCCGTCACCCCGCCCTCGCTGATGCACAGCAGCAGGGTGCAGCCGATGACCAGGCCGATGCCGAACACGGTGAGAGTCAGTGCGCGGTTCACGGTCTCGGGTTCCAGGGCGCGATTGCGGATCACGGTCTGCTCGCGCCCCTTGGCCTGGGAGAGCAGGAAGGCCACGAGGGTGCGGAAGGTGGTGGTCTTGAGCCCTCCGGCGCAGGAGCCGGGGGAACCGCCGATGAGCATGAGGATGACGATCAGGAAGAGCGAGACGTTGGTCAGGGCCGCGATGTCCACGCTGTTGAACCCCGCGGTGCGACTGGTCACGGACTGGAAGAGCCCCGTGAGGGCCGCGCGGTACACGGCTTCGGCGGTGTCCACCCCTGGCTGCTGCAGCCAATAAGGCAGTTCCATGACCCAGAGAAAGGCCGCGCCGCCGAGGATCAGCGCGGCGGTGGTCCGCAGCACGGTGCGGGTGTGGAAGGAGACGCGGAACCCGGGTCCCGCGCGCTTCAGGCCGCTGCGGTCCAGCAGGTGCACCGTACTCTCGTGCAGCACGGCAAACCCCAGGCCGCCGAGGATGATGAGGGCCATGAAGACCAGGTTCACGTCGAGCCGCCCCTGCCAGGCCACCAGGCTGTCGGCGCGGGTGGAGAACCCGGCGTTGCAGAAGGCGGAGACGGAATGGAACAGGGCCTCGAAGGGACGCAGCCCCTGGGGATCGAGCCCATACAGCAGCAGGGCTCCGGCGGCCTCGATGCTCAAGGAAACTGCCATCATGAACAGGAGGAAGCGCCCCAGACTGAAGGCGGGATTGGCCAGAAGGGCCTGCCCCACGGCCAGGCGGTCCGTGAGCGAGACCCGGCGGCGCCAGAGGAAGAGCACCAGGCTGGAGTAGGTCATGACCCCCAGCCCGCCCAGCTGGATGAGCACGAGGATGACGCCCTGCCCCCAAAGGGTGAAGTGGCTGCCGGTATCCACCACCACCAGCCCGGTGACGCAGACGGCGGAGGTGGCGGTGAACAGGGCGTCGAGCCAGGAGAGCTCCGTGCCGCTCAGGCAGGGCTCCTGACGCAGGGCCACGGTGCCGGCCAGGATGGCCGCCGCGAAGCAGTAGACGGGCAGCGCGAGCGGGGAGATGAAACGTTTGGCCATGGCCTGCTGTCTTACTCCCGGGCCTGCGCCCTGACAAGACAATCCGCCCAGGAGCTCAGCGCGAGAGGCGATGCAGCAGGGCCTGACGCACCTCGTGCATCTGGGCCAGGTCCTCGATCTTCGGACCGTAGGCGTCGCGCACGCAGAAGCAGTCAGCGGACTG
>CAZNSV010000209.1:0-6189 GCA_964575775.1 uncultured Desulfovibrionaceae bacterium | reverse complement strand
CCGGCCTCCGTGACCGCCAGGTAGTCCAGGACCCGTACCCCGCCGGTGAGGCGGTCCACCTCCACCCGGGCCAGGTGCGCCCCATGCGCGAAAGTCAGGTGCGGATAGCCGAAGCCTGGCTCCCCGGGGGCCGGTGGTGTCTGGGGGCTGGGCGCGCGGTAGTCCCCCAGGCAAAGGCGCTCTTCCGGGCGCATGCGCTGGGCCAGCACGCTCAGGGGCAGGGAGCGCCCCGAAGGGGGGTGCAGCACGGCCCCGGCCTGCAGCTCCAGCGTCTCGGGGTCGTTGACGAACAGCAGGATCCCCGCCCGGTGCAGCAGCCGGTGGTGCAGCGCTGCGGCGGCCAGGAGCAGGGCGTTGCCGAAGGTGGACGTGGTGCGGCTGGCAGAGGCGGAACCGGAGTAATGGCAGAGCTCCGTGTCGGGCTGGACCAGGGCGAAGTGTTCCGGGGGTTGGTTCAGGGCCTGGGCCGCGATCTGCACGTAGGCCGCGGCGTTGCCCTGCCCCATGTCCGGCACTCCGGACCAGATGCGCCAGTGCCCGGAGGGCAGCAGCTCGAGCTTGGCCGTGGCGCAGTCGGGCACGCCTCGCCCGTAGCCCATGGCGTGGAGCACGGCGGCCAGCCCCACCCCGCGCAGACGCCCCGGCGGCGCGGCGGCGCACCAGGCCGCGCGTTCTTGCCAGAAGGGGTGCGCGGCCACGGCGTCCAGGCAGGCGCCCAGCCCGGCCGAGTCCTCCACGGGCACGCCGCTCAGGGCGAGCTCTCCGGGCCGCAGGAGGTTTTTGCGGCGCAGCTCCAGGGGGTCCTGCCCCAGCTTTTCGGCCAACTCGTCCATCACCTGTTCCAGGGCCGCCGTCACTTGGGGCACGCCAAAGGCCCGCATGGCCCCGGCCACGGGGTTGTTGGTGTAGACGCAGCGCCCCACCAGGCGGGCGTGGGGCAGGCGGTAGGCCCCGGCCGCGTGCTCCAGGCCCAGGGCCATGATCTCGCCCCCAAGATGGGCGTAGGCCCCGGTGTCGTAGAGCAGTTCGCAGTCCAGGGCCTGCAGGGTCCCGTCCGCCAGGGCGCCCAGGCGGTAGCGCAGCCGGGCGGCATGGCGCTTGTAGCCAGCCAGGAAATGCTCCTCCAGGCTCCAGTGCAGTTTGACGGGGCGGCCCTCGGCCTTGAGCGCGGCCAGGGCCAGCAAGCACTGCACGGTGACGCCGTCCTTGCCGCCGAAGGCGCCCCCCAACTGCGGGGCCTGGATGCGCAGGCGCTCCAGGGTCAGCCCCAGGGCGTGGGCGATTTCCTGGCAATCGCGGAACGGGGCCTGGGTGGAGACCACGAGCTGCAAGCGGCCGTCCGGCTCCAGCCAGGCCACGCCGTTCTCGGTCTCCAGAAAGGCGTGGGCCTGCATGGGAAACTGGAACCGCGCCTCCACCACGGCGGCGCAGCGGGACCAGACCGCGTCCGGGTCGCCCTGCTCCTTGCGGGCCTCGGTCAGGAGATTGCCCTGGGCGCGCCCCTCATGCACCAGGGGAGCGCCGGGCTCCAGGGCGGCTTCAGGCTCAAAGACCCCGGGCAGGGGCTCGATCTCCGGCCGCAGGGCGGTGAGGGCCGCGGCCAGGCTCGCCCGGTCCTCGGCCAGGACCAGGGCCAGGGCCTCCCCGGCATGGCGGATGGGGCCGGGGCTGAGCACGGGCATGTCCTTGTGCACCACGCCCTGCCGGTTGCTCCCGGGTACGTCCTTGTGGGTGTAGACCCCGTAGACTCCGGGCAGGGACAGGGCCGGAGCCGGGTCCAGGCGCAGCAGACGGCCGCTGGGCAGGCCCGCGCGCTTGACTCCGCACCAGAGCAGATTGGGGGGGTAGTGGTCGGCGGCGAAACGCTCCGCCCCGCTGATTTTGGCCAAGGCATCCGGGCGGGTGCTCACGCCGGGGGCTCCTGCAGGACGGCTTCCAGGGCGGCCACGAAGCCGGTCATGACCTCGGGCAGGGACAGGGAAACCCGAATCCAGTTGGGAAAGCGGTAGTCCGTGAGGGTGCGCACCCAGTAGCCGCGTAACAGCATCCGGCGGAAGAGCGTGGCATCCGGCAGGGGCGCTCGCAGCATGACGAAATTCCCCTCCCCGCAGCAGGTGGGCAAACCCAACCGCGCGGCCCCGGCCAGCAGGTACTGCCGGGCGTCGTCCACCAAGGCCCGGGAGCTGCGGAGGAACTGGGCGTCGTCGGCCAGGGCCGCCACGGCGCAGGCCTGGGCCAGGCCGTTCACGGAATAGGCGATGGTGGCGCGCCGCAAGAGCTCCACCAGGCGCTCCCCGGCGCAGAGATAGCCCACGCGCAGGGCGCTCAACCCGTACATCTTGGAAAAGGTGCGGAAGACCACCAGGTTGGGATAGGTCTCCAGCAGGCTCAGGCCGTCGGGGTAGTCGGGGCGCGTCACGAACTCGGCATAGGCCTCGTCCAGCACCACGAGCTGGCGCCCGGCCACGGCGTCCAGGAAGCGGCAGAGAGTCTCCCGGTCCCAGAACCCGCCGGTGGGGTTGTTGGGGTTGCAGAGAAAGATCACCTTGCTGCGCCCGTCCAGGGCTTCGAGCAGGGCCGGGGCGTCGAAGCGCCCCTCCCGCAGGGGCACCAGCCGCACCTCCAACCCGGCGGTGCGGGCCGCCCATTCGTACACGGCAAAGGTCCGCTCCGCGGTGACGATGTTGTCCCCGGGGCAGCAGAAGGTCTTGAGCACCAGGGAGATGCACTCGCAGGAGCCGTTGCCCACCAGGAACTGTTCGGGCGTCTTGCCGAATTTCCTTGCCAGGGCCCGGCGCAGGTCCAGGGCGTCGCCGCTGGGATAGCGCGCCAGGTCCGCCGGGCGCAGCCCCTGCAGGACCTCCGCCACTCTTGGGGGCGGGCCCAGGGGGTTTTCGTTGTTGTGCAGACGCAGCAAGGGGCGGCCGCAGAGCCGCTCCAACTCCTGCTGCGGCACCGCGGTCTGGAAGGGTACGAAGTCCCGTACGTAGGCCGGGGCCAGCCCCTCGGGATCAGGATAGGGCATGATGCAAGACCACGTGGTCCGCCCGGTCGGCGCCGGGCACCAGAAAGACCGGGGTGAATCCGGCGGCGGTCAGGGCCGGGAACAGGGCGACCTGGGCAGCCTCGGCCAGGTCGAGGTGCAGGAAAAGATCGCGCAGCCCCCGCTGTTGCAGGGAGGCACTCAGCCCGCGCAGGGCCTCAGCGGCGTCGCGGCCCGGGGTGATGGGGGTGAGCACGGCCTCCTGCAGGCCGGGGCGCAGGTCCAGGAAGAACAGAGCATGCTCCGCCATGGCGGCGTGAAATTCCGGGAGGGGGCGCAGCTCCCGCACAAAGGCCAGACGGCTGTATTCATTACGCAAGAACGGCTCCAGATCGTGATGGACCCAGACCATGCCGCCGTTGTCCTCGCGCAACTGGCGGTAGGGCACGGCCACGGGGCGACGGACGCCGTTGCCCAGGGCGTAGGGCACCCGTCCCAGCACATCGAAATATTCCGCGGGCAGCAGCTCCGTGGCCACGCCCCCCAAAACCCCGCGCAGTCCGGCGGCAGCGGCCTGGCAGAGGAACCGCTCCACAACTGCCCGGGCTGCCTCCCCCACCCGAGGCGCGGGGCACTGCCCGCAGAGGTAGGGGCCGAAGAACAGGGCATGATGGGGGCCGTAGCGCTCCCAGCAGAGCAGGGCCGCGGGTTGCCCCGCCGCATCCGCAACCAGGCTGCAGCACAGGCGCCCCCCGACGTTGAGGGCCGCGAACCGCTCGGGATTGTGCAGAAAGCTCGGCAGCTCCGCCCGGGGTGTCAGGGCCAGGACCCGGGCACAGGCCTCGCCCAGCAGCTCGGGCGTGGGGTTCTCCAGGCCGTGGAACGGCGGCGCGACCTGCCCGACCTCGGGCAGCGGCGTCTGGGCAAAGGAGCGGTGCTGTTCCAGGATGAAGTCCACCCCGCCCCTGTGGGGGCGTTCGCAGCGGAAGCGGTCCACCCCTTCCAGCACGGGCAGGCAGCAGGTCCGGGCAGCGGCGGGGTCCGGGCCGCACTCCAGGGCCTTGTACACGGCCCCGGCCAGCTCGCCGTTGGCGGCGTCCAGACGAAAACGCAGCTCCAGCCCCCAGGGGTGGCCGGTAATGACCGCCTGCACCTGCTCCCGCTCCTTCCCGGCAGGGCAGCAGAGCAGGAAGAGCAGCCGCGCGGCCCGGGACAGGGCGGCCGCTTCCCGCGGCTGCAGCCCGAAGAGCCCGGCGGCCCGTTCCAGGGCGGCCACAAGCACCTCGCCACAGCTTTCACGGCAGGGCAGGCCCAGGGAGATGGCGGCGGAGGTCTCGGCGGACATAAGGATGCCGTTTTACCTCTGCCAGGCGCCGGTGACAAGAGCCTGACGCCAGACCGGACCACATCGCCCCCACTTCGGAACAGCGCCCAGACAGGCGCGAGGGCAGCGTGCGGAGGATGCGCGGGAGGGACGGGGCCCCGGTGTTGGGGCCACGCGACGGGGGGCGACGGCTCTAGGCGGGCTTCACCAGCGCCTGCAGCCTGGCGAAGCTGTCGTCCAGGGGGCTGGCCGTGGTCACGTTCTGCTGCAGGAATTTCCGGATGGGGCCGATCATGGCCAGGGCCTGGTCGATCTCGGGGTTGGAGCCCTGGGAGTAGGCCCCGATGTTCACCATGTCTTCCACGCGGTAGTAGGTGGCCAGGTGGCGGATCACGGCCCGCCCCGCCCGGATGACCGGGTCCGGGCAGACGTCGCCGCGCAGGCGGCTGATGCTTTTCAGCACGTCGATGCTGGGATAGTGCCCCTGGTCGGCCAGCTGCCGGGTGAGCACGATGTGCCCATCCAGGATGGAGCGCACGGCGTCGGCCACGGGCTCGTTGAAGTCGTCGCCGTCCACCAGCACGGTGTACACGCCGGTGATGGTGCCCTTGGCGTTGCGTCCGGCCCGTTCCAGCAGCTTGGGCAGCTGGGCGAAGACCGAGGGCGTGTAGCCCCGCGAGGTGGGCGGTTCGCCCACGGCCAGCCCCACTTCCCGGGCCGCCATGGCAAAACGCGTCACGGAGTCCATCATCAGGAGCACGTCCTTACCCTGGTCCCGAAAATATTCCGCCACGGCCGTGGCCGCGTAGGCCGCCCGCATGCGCACCAGGGGGCTCTGGTCCGAGGTGGCCACCACCAGCACCGAGCGCGCCAGCCCCTCGGGCCCCAGGTCCTTTTCCATGAACTCCAGGACCTCGCGCCCCCGCTCGCCAACCAGCCCGATGACGTTGACGTCGGCCTTGGTGTAGCGGGCCATCATGCCCATGAGGGTGCTCTTGCCCACGCCCGAACCGGCCATGATGCCCACGCGCTGCCCCTTGCCCAGGGTCAGCAGGCCGTTGATGGCCCGCACGCCCACGTCCAGGGGGTCCACAATGCGGGGGCGGGTCAGGGGCGAGGGCGGGTCGGCATACAGGGGGGCATAGGTCTCGGGACTGATGGCGCCCAAGGCGTCCATGGGGTTGCCGAAGGCATCCAGGGTCCGCCCCAACAGGTCGCCGCCCACGGGAAAGAGCGGGGGGCTGCTGTCGTTCTGGATCAGCGTGCCGGGGCGGATGCCGCGCAGGTCCCCGTAGGGCATGAACAGGCAGCTGCCGTCGCGAAAGCCCACCACCTCGGCGGCAATGCCCTCAACGCCCTGCTCGTCCGGGTGCCCGCTCTCGGGCAGCAGACGGCAGACCGAGCCCAGGGGCGCCTTGATGCCCTGCCCCTCCACCACCATGCCCACCACCTTGCTGACCTTGCCGAAGGTGCGGCAGGGGTCCGTTCCCTCCAGGATACGGCAACAGGTGAGGGGGTCCAGGGGCACGGGGTCTTATCCTTTTCCGGCAGGCGGCTCGGTCTCGGGCATCTCCAGCTGGATCAAGCGCAGCAGGGGTTCCACAATGGAGCGGCGCCCCTCCAGGGTGTTGTCCACCATGCCGTGGTCGCTCTCCACCAGGAGCCCGCCGGGCTGCATGGCCGGAGAGGTGCGGATGCGCCAGGCCGCGAGCCTGGGGTGGCGCTGGGTGGCGGCCGTGAGGAGCTCCTCTAGGGTCTCGGCGTCCGCGGGATGCACGGTGAGCAGGAGATTGACGTGGGTATCCAGGGCCTCCACGGCCTGGTCCAGGTGCCCGGCCAGGACCTCCCGGCGCTGGGTGTCGAGCACGATGTTGCAGATGCG
>CAZNSV010000208.1:0-6208 GCA_964575775.1 uncultured Desulfovibrionaceae bacterium | reverse complement strand
GCTGGTGTCCATGTTCCGCAACTCCATCCACATCGCCCTCATGCCCTTCATCATGGGCGACGTGCTGGCCGTGGGCGACGCCGACCTCTGGGCCGGGGGCATCACCAGCGCCCTGGTGCTCTCGGTGGTGCTGCTGCTCTACCGCCAGTTCCAGCTCATCAGCTTCGACCCGGTCATGGCCGCCAGCCTGGGCCTGCCCGTGGTGCTGCTGGACTACCTGCTCACGGGCTGCGTGTCCCTGGTGGTGGTCAGCGCCGTGAACATGGTGGGCGTGATCCTCGTGGTGGGGCTGCTCATCACCCCGGCCGCCACGGCCTACCTGCTCGCGGACCGCCTGGACCGCATGATGCTGCTCGCCGCCCTCTTCGGCTTCACCAGCGTGCTTGGCGGGCTCTACCTCTGCGTCTGGCTGGATTCCTCCGGCGGGGGCGCGGTCATGCTCTTCTGCACCCTGCAGTTCCTGGTGGTGCTGGTCCTGGCCCCGCGCTACGGACTCCTGGCAAGGCGGCTGCGGCTGCGGCGCATGGTGCCCCAGGCCCTGCTGGAGGACGTGCTGGGCGTGCTCTCCCGGGCCGCCGAGGCCGGGAACTCCGCCCTGCCCCAAAACGCCCTGCTCGCGGCCCTGGCCGAGGAGGGGCACAAGCCCAAACAGGGTGCCCGGGCCCTGCGTAGCCTCACCGCCCAAGGCCTGCTCACGGCCACGGACGCGGGCATCGGGCTCAGCGACGAGGGGCGCGGCGAGGCGCGGCGCATCCACCGCGCCCACCGGCTCTGGGAGACCTACCTCGAACGCGTGGGCACCCCGGCGGAAGAACTGCACCCCCGGGCGCATCAGCTGGAGCACCTGCGCGACGCCTCGGCCTACGCCTACCTGGACGATCTGCTGGGGCACCCGGACACGGACCCCCACGGCGAACCCATCCCCCAGGACCCGGCAGTGCTGGACCCAGCCAGGCCGGTCCCCCTGAGCCTGCTCCGGGCCGGACAACGCGGCCAGGTGCGGGAACTGCTGCCCGACGCCGTCCGGGCGGGCCTGCAACCCGGCCTCATGGTGGAAGTCCTGCCCCGCACCGACGACGGCCGCACCTGGGTGGTGCAGGCCCAGGGGCAGACCCTGTACCTGGATCACGAATGCGCGGACGCGGTGCTGGTTGAGGCTGTGGAGGGGTGAGGATTCGAAAAGAATCCCCCTACCCCGCCAGCCAGCGGATGAGGCCCAGGCCGAGCAGGGCGTAGAGCCCTGCCAGGACGTCGTCGATCATCACGCCCCAGCCGCTGGGCAGCCAGGTCTCGGCGGCGCGCACGGGCCAGGGCTTGGCGATGTCGAAGACTCGGAACAGCAAGAGCCCCCAGACCAGATCCCAGAAGCCCAGCACCGCGAAGGGCAGGAAGGTCAGCCACTGCCCCAGCAGTTCGTCCACCACCACCTGTCCGGGGTCCTTGCGCCCCAGGGCGCGTTCCACTAGGCTTGCGGCCAGCCCGCCCAGCACGAAGATCACGAGCAGCGCGAAAAGTCGCGCCCAGAACCCCAGGGGCGCGAAGCACCAGGGCACCAGCAGCACCGCCAGCAGCGAACCCCAGGTCCCGGGCATGCGCGGCAGCCGCCCCGGCAGCACCAGGGTGCAGAGTTCCCAGGCAACGCGCAGTCGCCAGGCGGCTGCTGGATCGCTTATGGGGGCGCCCCCCTGCTCCGGGCGGGGCAGATCAAACCAGGACGGCCGCACTGGCTTCCTCCAGGGTGGTGAAGCCCCTGAGCACCTTTTCCGAGGCGTCCATGATCAGGGTGCGCAGCACCCCCAGCTCCACGGCCCGCTTCTCGATCTGGTGCATGGAGGCGCCCTTGATGATCAGGTCCTTGATGTCGTTGGTCACGTCCAGGATTTCGTAGATGCCGCAGCGCCCCAGATAGCCCGTGTTGTTGCACTGGGCGCAGCCCTTGCCGCGCAGGAAGGGCGTGCCCTTGACCGGCTTGAGCCCCAGGGCGGCCATGGCCTCCACCGGGGCCTCGTAGCTCTCGATACAATGGGGGCAGATGCGGCGCACCAAACGCTGCGCCCCCACTACGAGGAGCGTGGACGCCACCAGAAACGGCTCGATGCCCATCTCCACGAAACGGGTCACGGCGCCGCAAGCGGTGTTGGCGTGCAGGGTGGAGAGCAGCAGGTGTCCGGTGAGGGCCGCCTCGATGGCGATGGTGGCGGTTTCCTTGTCGCGGATCTCGCCCACCATGATCACGTTGGGGTCCTGGCGCAGGATGGACTTGAGGCCGCTGGCAAAGGTCATGCCCGCGCGGCGGTTGAGCTGCACCTGGCGGATGCCGGGCTGGCGATATTCCACCGGGTCTTCCAGGGTGATGATGTTGATGTTGGGCGTGTTGACCTTGCTCAGCAGCGCGTAGAGCAGCGTGGACTTGCCGCTGCCCGTGGGGCCCGTGGCCAGGACCATGCCGTAAGGCTTCTGCACGGCGCGCATGAACTTCTCTTTCTCGTTGGCCGCCAGGCCCAGGTCGTCCAGGGTCAGGGCCTTGCCGGAGCTTTGCTGCAGCAGGCGCAGCACCATGTTCTCGCCGTAGATGGTGGGCAGGGAGCTGGCGCGCACGCTGACCTCGGCATTGCCCGCCCGGAAGGTGAAGCGCCCGTCCTGGGGGATGCGCGTCACGGAGATGTCCATGCCCGACAGGAGCTTGATGCGCGAGATGATGGGGAAAAAGTAGCTCTTGGGCGGGGCCGGGAACTCCTTGAGCTGGCCGTCGATGCGAAAGCGCAACTGGATGCGCTCCTTCTCGGGGCTGATGTGGATGTCGCTGGTCTTCTCGCGCACGGCCTGCATGAGGATGGAGTTCACCAGCTTGATCACCGGCGCCTCCTGGGCCAGGTCCTTGGCCGAGGACACGGACACGTCCAGGTCGCCCTCGCGGTCATGGGACTCGGCATCGGCCTCCATGCCGTCCATGCTCGAGATCATCTCGTGCACGCTGAAGGTGGTGCCGTAGAGCTCCTGGGCCAGGCTGTTGAGCTGCTGCTCGGTGCAGATCACCGGCTCCACGTCCAGGTTGGTCAGCTGCCGGATCTCGTCCTGGGTGCGCAGGTCCGCGGGGTCGGTGGTGGCCACCAGCAGCAACTGCCCCTGCTTCTGTAGGGGCACGATGCGGTATTTCTGGGCGGCCTCCGTGGGCACCACCTCCTTGAGGGCCGGACTGCGCGGGTACTTTTCCGGGCTGTACTTGTCCACCTTGAGCTGTTCGGCCAGCATGTCCACCAACTGGGCTTCGCTGAGGCTGTCCCGGTTGATGGCGGCCTTGGCCGGGCCGCCGGGAGGGATGTCTTTCTGCACGCTGCGCTCGCTTGGCTTGAGGGGCTGCGGCGCCCAGACGGGCGCGCTACGGGGCTGTGCGCCCATTGTACCCGGGCAGGGGGGAAAATCAAGCGCAGGTCGCGGTGCTGACGGCCGGGTGCCGGGCCGGATGCCGCGGCAGCGAGAAGAAGAAGCTGGCGCCGCAGCCCGCGCTGCTCTCGGCCCAGACCCGCCCCCCATGGGTTTCCACGATCTTCTTCACGATGGACAGACCCAGGCCCGTGCCCGGTGTCCCTTCGGGGGCGGCGGTGCCCAGCCGGGCAAAGGTCTCGAAGAGGCGGTGCTGCTTTTCCTTGGGGATGCCCGGCCCCTGGTCGCGGACCGTGACCCGCACCTGCTCCTCCAGCCCCTGCAGCAGCACGGTGACGGTGCTGCCTTGGGGGGAGAACTTCACGGCGTTGCTGAGCAGGTTGTCCAGCACCTGGGCGATGCGCTGGGGGTCGCAAAACGCCGAGAGCGGTTCCAGTTCGGTGGCGATGCGTACCGCGCGTCCGGCAGCGGTGATGCTCATGATGCGCACCCGCTCCCGGATCAGTTCCGCCAGATCGGTGTCCGCGGGTTGCAGGTCCAGCTTGCCGCTCTCGATGACGGAGATGTCCAGCAGGTCGTTGACCAGGAACTGCATCTGGGTGCCGGAGCGGTTGATCAACTCGGCCAGTTCCAGCTGCTCGGCCGAGCCGTGCCGCTGCAGCTCCTCGATGAGCAGCTCGCTGAAGCCCTTGATGCCGTTGATGGGGTTGCGCAGGTCGTGGGCCACGATGCCCAGAAAGCGGTTCTTGAGGTCGTTGAGCTCGCGCAGCTTGGCAAAGGTCTCGATGGTCTCCTGGCTCTGCATGACGCGCAGGTAGAACTCCTCGCGGGAGAAGGGCTTGCGGATGAAATCGTTGGCGCCGTTCTTGATGAAACGCACGGACAGGAACTCGTCCTCCACCGCCGAGATGCCGATGATGCCCAGGCGCTCCCGGGGGTGGGTCTCGCGCAGCCTGCGGCAGAGCTCCACCCCGTTCATGCCCGGCATCTCGTAGTCCGTGATCACCAGGCTGATGTCCGGGTTCTTGGCCAGGATGGCCAGGGCGTTCTCGCCGTTGGAGGCCAGATGCACCTTGAACATGTAGGTCTTGAGCATGGCGCGGACCATGCGGCGCATGGGGGGCGAGTCGTCCACCACCAGGACCCGGGCCCGGCAGTTGCGGTGCAGGCGCTGCACCAGGGCCGTAAGCACCTCCGCGCCCTGGCTGTTCTTGAACACGTAGTCGATGATGTTCTTGGACAAGAGCTGCTTGCGCAGGGCCGCGTCCTCGCGCGAGGTGTAGACGATGACCGGCACCCGCTGCTCCAGCACGTGGTCCACGATTTCACCGTCCTGCGCGTCGGGCAGGGAGAGGTCCAAAATGGCGAGGAAATAACCACCAGGGCAGGCGGCCAGGCGCTCCACGGCCTCGGCGTAGCTGCGGACCAGGTCCGCCACGCAGCCCAGCCTGCGCCCGAGCAGCTGGCACAAACCCTGACCGATGGGCCTGCTGTCCTCCACCACCAGAATGCGCACCGCTTGCATCAACATGGCAGATTCTTCAGCCCCCCGTCTTCTGTCAATGGCGTGATTGTTCATGCCGCACGCAGGGGGGCCGAAGACGCGGAGTTCACTTTCCGGAACACGTCGTGGGAAGCCAAGTCAACCATGCTGGATACCGCGAGAGTTTGGCAGGAGTGCGTTCGCCCCTCATGAACGCTGCAGGGCCACAAGAATGGAGGCCTGCTGTCGGCCGTCCATCGGCCTTTGCCTGCCCGGGAGCCTGGCGCCCCAGTCAGGCAGCGTACTACCCCCCGTGGCTCTCAAATAGTCCAGCCCGGGTGGCCGGTCAAGGGAGTCTCCGGTCCCACCAGTGGGGCATTCGGAAGCCCCGCGCCCTAAAGGAATCCCTCCCGCGGCCGATAGGACGGACAGCACCGTGGCTACGCCTGGTGCCGAGGTACAGCATGCAGATCAGCGGATACACCGGCAACGGACTCTCCCCCTTCATTGCCTCCTACGGCAGCTCCACCGGTTTCGGCGGCTTGCGCTCCACAAGCGCCCAGCCCCAGCAGACCGACAAGAGCGGCATCAGCCAAACCTTTGCCCAGGACATTGTCCGGCGTCTGCAGAGCCACGGCACACCAGCCGAGTCGGCCAACCCGGAAGCAGGGGCCCAGGTCGTCACAGAGCAGCCCAAGGACACCACGGGCCTGGAGCAGTCCCTGGCCCGTACGGTGGACTTTCTGCGCAGCAACTTCGGCGACGCCGCGGCCCAGGCCGGCATGGGGCTCATCTACAAGGCCGTGGGCAACGGCGAGGTCAACGAAGACACCCTGGGGCAAGGGCTCCTGGAGACCCTGCGCTTCATCGACCGCAACTTTGGCTTTGCCGCCGGCGACCAGGTCATGGCCTTCTTCAACCAGGACCTGAACCGGGCCATGAACGAGCACTTCGACAACGGGCTCATGGAAACCTTCTACGCCGTGACGCCCAGCTCCCCCGCGCCGCAGGGCAACGCCATGCAGCACTCCATGGCCAAGCTCCGCGACTCCCTGGGCGACCAGGTGGTCCAGAGCCTCCTGGAGAGCCTGGAGCAGTCCCTGGCCCAGGGGCTCCCGCCGGGGCAGGCCCTGCGTCAGGCCGCGGGGCAGACCGCCGAGCAGCTGGCCGAGACCTTGGGCACCAGCAGCGACAAGCTGGCCGCGCAGCTGGGCCGCAACCTGGCCCCCCTGCTCCACGGCGCCCAGGCCCCCATCCTTGGGGGGCAGCTGGACCTGCGGGTCTGAGCAGTTTCGCCTTGAAACAAGGCTCTGCCCTGCAACAATGTTCCATTGTTGCAGG
>CAZNSV010000207.1:0-6212 GCA_964575775.1 uncultured Desulfovibrionaceae bacterium | reverse complement strand
GATCATGAAGGGCTTGGCGAAGATGTCGCGCACCCGCCGCACGATGTACACCGCCTCGCGGGGCGAGGTCAGCTCCTCCATGAGCAGCACGAACTCGTCGCCGCCGTAGCGCGAGACCGTATCCAGCCCGCGCACGCAGCGCTTGAGCTGGTGGCTCACCTCGATGAGCACCTTGTCGCCGAAGGCATGCCCCATGCTGTCGTTGATGACCTTGAAGCGGTCCAGATCCACGAAGGCCACGGAAAAGAAGTAGTTCTCGCGCCGCTGCGCCCGCTCCATGGCCTGCCGGATGCGGTCCAGGCACAGGGTACGGTTGGCCAGCCCGGTGAGCGGGTCGTGCAGGGCCTGGAACTTCAGCGCCTCCTGAGACTTCTGCAGCTGGGCCACGGTCCGCTCCAGCTGCATGGTGGCCTCCTCCAGGGAGCGCTTCTTGCGGTGCAGCTCCACGAAGACCTTGACCTTGCCCTTGAGGATCTCCGGTTCCACGGGCTTGAACAGGTAGTCCACGGCCCCCAGCTCGTAGCCCTTGAAGACGTGCCGCTGCTCCTTGTTGATGGCCGTGACGAAAATGATGGGCACACGCTGGGTCTGTTCGTTCTCGCGCATGATCTCCGCAACCTGGAACCCGTCCAGGTCCGGCATCATGATGTCCAGCAACACAACGGCCACATCGTGCTTGAGCAGCAGCTCCAGGGCCTCCTGACCGGAAGAGGCCTGGACGATGTGCACGTTGCTCAATTTCCTCAGGATGCCGTCGAGCAGGATCAGGTTGACCCGCTCGTCGTCCACTATGAGGATATCGATGGTTTCCATGGTCAATTCGCTCGACATACTTCAATACATACACCAAGCCCCAGACCGAAGCAACGGCCTTAGTCGGGGTTTTTCACTCCCTCGCTCTGGCCGCGGGTCGCCATTGTACGGCGAACCCACGGCCCGGGCCGATTCACCTTTGCGGCGGTTCGTTTTCTCATGGATGATTTTTATCTGGCCCCCAGATTCCCGGGTCCGGCCCGCACTACGGCCCGTCCGGCTTGACTTTGCCCCCGGGGGTGCCGATATTACCCGGAACGGCCGGCGCCCGCCTGTCCGCGCCAAATCCGCCCCCCCTGCACCCCAACACGTTCCCGACACCAAGGTATCCCCGCGTCATGTTCGATCCCTTCGCCACGCCCCCGGCTCCCTGCGCCGCCGCGACGCAAGAGCCCTCCGCCTGCCCCCCTCCGGCCATGGTGCCGGGCTCCTTTGCCGTCACGGCCTTCGGCTGCCAGATGAACGCCAACGAAGCCGGGTGGCTGGAGCGTGCCTTAGCGGCCCAGGGCCTGGTCAAGGCACCCCCGGAAGCCGCCCAGGTCCTGATCATGCTCACCTGCAGCGTGCGCGACAAGCCAGAGCAGAAGGTCTACAGCCTGCTGGGGCGCTGGCAGCGCCTGCACAACCGCGACCCCCGCGTCTTTGCCGCCGTGGGCGGCTGCGTGGCCCAGCAGGTGGGCAAGGGGCTCTGGTCCCGCTTCCCCTTCGTGCGTCTGGTCTTCGGCACCGACGGCCTGAACATGGCGCCCCAGGCCGTGCGGCGCCTGCTCGAACAGCCCCGCCTGCGCCTGAGCCTCCTGGATTTCAGCGAGGAGCACCCGGAACGCCCCCTGCTGCCCGAGCAGGGCATGCAGGAGGGGCGCTTCAACGACGGGCGCGCCTTTGTGGGCATCATGCAAGGCTGCGACAACTACTGCGCCTACTGCATCGTGCCCTATGTGCGCGGTGCCCAGAAGAGCCGCCGCCCCGAGGCAGTGCTGGAGGAATGCCGCAAGCTGGCCCAGTGCGGCGTGCGGGAGCTCACCCTGCTGGGGCAGAACGTGAACAGCTTCGGCCTGGACCAGGGGCGCGACACCCCGGAAAACATGGGTTTCGCCCGGCTCCTGCGCGAGGTGGCCGCCATTCCCGGCGTGGAGCGGGTGCGCTTCACCACCTCCCACCCCAAGGACCTGGACGCGGACGTGATCCGGGCCTTCGGGGAACTGCCGCAACTCTGCCCCCATTTGCATCTGCCCCTGCAGTCCGGCTCGGACCGGATTCTGGCAGCCATGGGGCGGCGTTACGACATGGCGCGCTACCTGGAGATCGCCAGCGCCCTGCGCAAGGCGCGTCCGGACATTGCCTTGACCACAGACTTTCTAGTAGGGTTTCCGGGAGAGACGGAAGAGGACTTCCAGGCCACCCTGACCGCCCTGCGCACGGTGGGCTTTTCCGGCAGCTTTTCCTTCATGTATTCCGACCGCCCGGGCGTGCGCAGTGAGACCCTGCCGGACAAGGTGCCCCTGGAAGTCAAGGCCGAACGCCTGGCCCGGCTGCAGGCCCTGCAGCTGGAGCTGAGCCAGGAGTTTCTGGATCAAGCGGTGGGGCAGTGCTGCGAGGTGCTGCTGGAAGGCGCCAGCCGCACGCCCCCGAGCCTCGCCGCGAGCGCCCCCGACGGTGCGCAGGACCAGGAAAGCTGGCAGGGGCGCGACGGCCACAACCGGGTGGTGAATGTCTCAGGTCCCGGTCCGGGACAGTCCCCTTGGCAGGCGGGTCAGCTGGTCCGCGTTGTCATCCGGGAAGCCAAGAAACACTCCCTCGTGGGGGAAGCGACAGGTGAGCCATGGTAGAAATGAAAGTGTTCGGACTGGCCCTGGACGAGGAGTCCCAGGTCCCCGTGCTGGTGCTCAAGGACAAGGACGAGAAGACCGTCCTGCCCATCTGGATCGGCGCCATGGAGGCCATGGCCATTTCCCTGGCCCTCAACGGCGTGAAACTGCCCCGCCCCATGACCCATGACCTGTTGCTCTCGGCCATCCAGGCCCTGGAGGGCACGGTGGTGGGGGTGAACGTGGTCTCCCTGAAGGAGGGCACCTACTACGCGGAAGTGGAGGTGGACCACGGAGGCAAGCGCAAGCGCATCGACTGCCGCCCCTCGGACGGCATTGCCCTGGCCCTGCGCGCCGAGGTGCCCATCGGCGTGGACGAGGAGGTGCTGCTGGCCGCCGAAGTGGAAGGCAAGCCCCAGCCCACGGCCGTGCTCCAGACCGAGGACGCCCAGCAGTGGAACGACCTCCTGGACAAGCTCAACGTGGACGACACCAAGTACAAGATGTGACGCCATGATCGACCTGCACCTGCACACCACGTTCTCGGACGGGGTCCTGATTCCGGCGGAAACCGCCCGCCGCGCCCGGGTGGCTGGGTACAAGGCCCTGTGCTTCACCGACCACGCGGACCAGAGCAACCTGGCCTTCATCCTGGAGAACCTGCTGCGCTTCGTGCGTGCGGCCGCGCCCTACAGCGGCATCGACCTCTTCGCCGGGGTGGAGCTGACCCACGTCCCGCCCCCCTTGATCCCGGACCTGGTGGCCGAGGCTCGGGACAGGGGCGCCCACCTGGTCGTCGTGCACGGCGAGACCCTGGTGGAGCCCGTGGAAGAGGGGACCAACCTGGCGGCTCTCACCGCGGGGGCGGACATCCTGGCGCATCCGGGCCTGCTGCGTCCCGAGGACGCGGCCCTGGCGGCGGAGCGCGGGGTGCATCTGGAACTGACCACCCGCAAGGGGCACAGCCTGAGCAACGGCCACGTGGCCACCCTGGCCCGGCAGTTCGGCGCCAAGCTGGTGATCAACAACGACGCCCACGAGCCCGGGGACTTCGTGGGCGCGCAGCTGCGCCGCAACGTCGCCCTGGGCGCCGGGCTCTCGGAGCAGGAATACCAGCTGGCCGAGCACAACTCCCGGGGCATCGTGCAGGGGCTGCTGCGCCGGACCTGAGCCCGACCAGTTGCCGGGGGCGAGCGCTTAACGACAAGTCCCGGGCGTGGCGTCGCGTTGCGGGCAACCGCCCTGCGTGCTCGCGCCGTCCGGATTTTCCAGCAGAAAAATGCCATAGGTGGCGCGCCAGTCCGGCAGGAAGCGGACCTCGTGCCCGGTGGTGTCGTGGTAGTAGGAGTCGATGGCGGCCTGCTTGCGGATGGCGTAGCCCATCTGGCCGCAGAAGCGCCGGAAATCCTTCATGGTGATCACGCGGATGTTGGGCGTGTCGTGCCACTCGTAGGGCAGCTCGCGGGAGATGGGCGCCCGCCCCGTGAGCAGGAGCTGCAGGCGGATGCGCCAGTGGCTGAAGTTGGGGAAGCTGACGATGCCGGCCCGCGCCACCCGGAGCATGTTGCGGATCAGGGCCGCGGGGTCGTAGACCTGCTGCAGGGTCTGGCTGAGTACCACATAGTCGAAGGTGTGGTCCGGGTAGTCGCAGATCTCGGAGTTGATGTCGCCCTGCACGATGCTCACGCCCTGGGCGATGCCCTGAAAGACCTTTTCCTCGTCCAGCTCGATGCCCGTGCCCCGGACGTCCTTGTGGGCCGCCAGGTGGCGGAGCAGATCGCCCCGCCCGCAACCCAGGTCCAGCACCCGCGCCCCGGGCTCGATCCAGTCCGCGATGACCTGCAGGTCGAAGCGCATGGCGCCGTTCACAGGGCCCCCTTGCGCACCAGCTCGTGGGTGTGGCCGAGAAAGCCCCGCACCAGGGCGAACATGCGCTCGTTCTGGAGCAGGAAGGCGTCGTGCCCGCAGTCGGCCTTGATCTCGCAAAAACTCACGTCGCGCCCGGCCTTTTTCATGGCCTGGACCATCTCCCGGCTCTGGTAGGTGGGGTAGAGCCAGTCCGAGGAAAAGGAGACCACCAGATACCGCGCCCGGGCCTTGGCGAAGGCCCCGGCCACGCTGCCGCCGCCGTGCTGCTCGGCCAGGTCGAAGTAGTCCGCGGCCTTGGTGATGTAGAGGAAGCTGTTGGCGTCGAAGCGGTCGGTGAACTTGCGCCCCTGGTAGCGCAGGTAGCTCTCCACCTGGAAGTCCGGGTCGTCCATGAAGTCGAAGGAGAAGGTGTTCTTGTCCTGCAGGCGGCGGCCGAACTTCTGGCGCATGGCCTCGTCCGAGAGGTAGGTGACGTGGCCGATCATGCGGGCCACGGCCAGCCCCATGGTGGGGGGCGTGCCGCCGTAGTAGTGCCCCTTGCTCCAGTGCGGATCCGCCATGATGGCCTGGCGGGCGATTTCGTGGAACGCGATGTTCAGGGCCGAATGGCGGGTGGTGGTGGCCAGGGGAATGGCGCCCACCACGGCCTCGGGGTAGCGCACGCTCCATTCCAGGACCTGCATGCCCCCCATGGAGCCGCCCACCACGCAGAGCAGGCGCTCCACGCCCAGGTGGCGCACCAGGCGGTGCTGGGCCCGCACCATGTCGCCCACGGTGACCACCGGGAAGCGCAGGCCGTAGAACTCGCCGGGCCGCGCGGGGTCCTCGGAGGCCGGGCCGGTGCTGCCCATGCAGCTGCCCAGCACGTTGGAGCAGATGACGAAGAAGCGCTCCGTGTCCAGGGGCTTGCCGGGCCCCACCATGATCTCCCACCAGCCGGGCTTGGGATCCTCGGCGCTGTGGTACCCGGCCACGTGGGCGTCGCCGGTGAGGGCGTGCAGCACCAGCACGGCGTTGTCGCGGGCCTCGTTCAGGCGGCCGTAGGTCTCGTAGGCCAGGACCACGGGCCCCAGCCCGGCGCCGCTCTCCAGGCGCATGGGCTCGTCCGCGCCGTAGGCCGTGAAGTAGTGCGTCCGCACCACTCCCACGGTGCGCCCTGTGGCGTCATGCTCCACATATTCGCTCATTCCCGGGAACCTAAGTCAGGACGTGGGGGAGTGCAAGGGGCGGCATGCGCCTTGGGACACAAAATCCAGACCACGCTGGTAGGCATACCTGCCCGACACACCTGCTCAGCAGGTGGCCCCGCCCTCGTTCTTGAGGTCCCGCACCAACTGCCGCAAGGCCTCGGCCTGCACCGCCATGTCCCGGGTGGAGGACGCGGTCTGCTGCATGGCCTGGGCGTTCTCCGCCGCGATACGGTTCACGTCCGCCACCGAGCGGTTGATCTCCTCCGAGGCCGCGGCCTGTTCCTCGGCGGCGGTGGCGATGGAGGTCACCTGCGCGGCGGTCTCCTCGGACAGGGACACGATCTCCGTGAGGGTGCGGTCCGAGTCCTTGGCCAGGCGCGAAGCCTCCTCGATGGAGCTCAGGGCCTGCTCCGTGAAGCGGATGGTGCCCTTGGACACGTCCTGGATGCCAGTGATGGCCTCGCTGACTTCCTTGGTGGCGGTCATGGTCTTCTCGGCCAGCTTGCGTACCTCGTCGGCCACCACGGCGAAG
>CAZNSV010000206.1:0-6214 GCA_964575775.1 uncultured Desulfovibrionaceae bacterium | reverse complement strand
GCTGGTAGCATATATTGCGACAAATGCGAAGAATTTAATTTTACATTGTACTAGGTACTCCTCGCAAGGAGCGGCTGGGCTATGTCCCGGTTTCCGACGCCCGGGCATCTGCTTTCGGGGGGGGGGATGTGGCCGCGTCAGGACGAAAGCGCAGGTGAACGCCGATCGACTCGGGTGCGCAAGGGCGACGTCTGGCTCAACTGTCCGAAAGCTGGGAACCACTTCAGGGCCCTGTTGCAAGACGGAAATACTCTAGCCGCGGGGCGCCTGCCCAGACTGCAGCTCCGCCACCACCAGCGGCAGCAGCTGCAGCGCCGCCTCGTATTCGTAATCCTCGGCCAGCTCCGCCAAGCGCTGCAGCTGCGGGCTGGCGTGCAGGGCCAGCAGCCGCTCCACCGCCGTGGCCACGCTCACGGGCCGGGCCGCGTGCAGGGCGGCTTCCAGGTCGGCCAGCAGGGGCGCCGTGTCTCCGGAGGGTTGCCCGGTCGATGGGGGTGGGGGCTCCTGCAAGGCGCCCAGGGCTTCCAGCAGCGGCGGCAGTACGTTCGCCAACCGTTCCAGCAACAAGGGCAAGTCCGGCGGTACGGGGGCCTCCGGGGTCTGTGCGAGCCGCTCCAGGGCCAGTTCCAGCTCCGCCGCGGCCAACTGCACGGGCCAGGCGCCGATGTTGGCCGCCCCTCCCTTGAGAGCGTGGGCCTGGAGCCGCAGCTCCTCGAGGTCCCCCTGTTCCAGGGCTCTTTGCATCTGCGCCAGGGTCTCCAGGTTGGAGCGGCGGAACTTGTGCAGGATGCGCAGGTAGCGCTCCTCGGTGAGCCCCAGGCGGCAGAGGGCTTCCTGGACGTCCACGCCCAGGAGGCGCCGCAGGCTGGGCGAAAGGATCGGCGGGGGGCATTCGGGCCGGTCCAGCCGCAAGGGGCGGCGGGTCGGGGCCTTGACCTCGGGCAGGCGCAGCCCCCGGCTGTGCTCGATGAGGGCGGCCAGCAGCCCCTCTCGGGCAAAGGGCTTGCTCACGAAGCCGTCCATCCCGGCGTTGCGGCAGGCCTCCCGGGTTTCGGGGCGCACGTCCGCGGTAATGGCGATGAGCGGCAGCCCGGCATACTGTGGAGTCTTGCGGATGCGCTGCGCCAGCTCCAGGCCGTCCAGTTCCGGCATCTGCAGGTCCACCAGCACGGCGTCGAAGCCTTCGGGGCCTTGCTCCCGCACCAGGTCCCAGGCCTCCAGTCCGGTGCGGGCCTGGGCCACCCGGATGTCGGCGTCCTGGAGAATGGCGGCGGCGATTTCCTGGTTGGTGGGGTTGTCCTCGGCCACCAGCACCCGCAGCCCCCTGAGGGGGGCGGCGTCGAGCCGGGCCGGTTCCGGCGCGGGTTCGGTGGCCCGGCGTTCGCACATACAGAGCACGCGGCGCAGGGCCTCGCCCAGGGTTTCCAGCAGATAGGGCTTGCCCAGCACGCCGTCCACCTGGGGCAGCTCGGCGTCCATGATCTCCTTGTCCTCGGAATAGGCGGTGACGATGACGATGGGCAGCTCCGCCCTCAACTCGTTGCGCACCGCCCGGGCCAGCTCCAGGCCGTCCATGCCCGGCATGCGCCAGTCCGCCAGCAGGCAGTGGAAAGGGGGGAGCTCGCCCCTCAGGCTCCGGCGCAAGAGCTCCAGGGCCTGTTCCGAGGTTTCCACGGTTTCGGGGTGCATGCCCAGGGCTCCGAGCAGGGTCAGAGCCACCATGCGGCTCGGGGCACTGTCGTCCACCACCAGGATGCGCTTGCCCTGCAGCACGGGGTCGGACTGGGCGGGGCGTTCCGTGGCCTCGGCGCTCTGCATGCGCACGCGGAAGGAAAAGGTGCTGCCTGCGCCGGGTTCGCTGTGCAGGGTGATGTCGCCCCCCATGAGCTCCACCAGGCGCTTGGAAATGGACAGGCCCAGTCCGGTGCCACCGTATTTGCGGGTGGTGGAGGCATCGGCCTGGGTGAAGGGCTGGAAGAGCCCGGTCTGTTTGTCCAGGGGAATGCCGACGCCGTTGTCGCGCACGTAGAACTCCAGCACCAGCTCCGCGCCGTGCTGCTCCAGAAGTCGGCCGCCCACCACGATGTTGCCCCAGGGGTCGGTGAACTTCACGGCGTTGCTCACCAGGTTGGTGAGGACCTGCTTGAGGCGCAGGGCGTCGCCCAGGAGCGCTGCAGGCAGGGCCGGGTCCATGAAGAAGAGCAGTTCCAGGCGCTTTTCCGCGGCCTTGGGCGCGAAGAAGTCCTTGAGCTCCCGCAGCAGGGTGGGCAGGGCGAAGCGTTGCTCCTCCAGCTCCAGCCGTCCGGCCTCGATCTTGGAGAAGTCCAGGATGTCCTCGATGATGGCCAGGAGGGACGCGGCCGAGCTGTGGATGATCTCCAGGAAGCGGCGCAACTTCGGCCCCGCGGCCTCGTGCAGGGCCAGGTCCGTGGCGCCGATGATGCCGTTGAGGGGCGTGCGGATTTCGTGGCTCACGCTGGCCAGGAATTCGCTCTTGGTGGCCGTGGCCCGCTCCGCGGCCTCCTTGGCCAGGACCAGCTCGCGGTTGATGTGCTGCAGCTCCGCGGTGCGCTCGCGCACCTGGCGCTCCAGGCGTTCGCGCTGCTCGTCCTCGGCCTGTTTCAGGGCAGCCTCGGCCCGTTTGTGGTCCGTGACGTCCTTGAGGCTGACCACCAGGCCGATGGGCTTGCCCTCGCGGCCGTGGAACAGGGCGCCGCTCATGATCACCTCGCGCGGCTCGTGCCCCTTGGTCAGTCGCCGCGTCGCCAGGCCGTGGACGCTCTGCTCCGCACGCACGGCAGCCAGGAACCGCTCCGCTTCCGGCTCCCTGTCCGGGGGCAGAAAATCCAGTCGCACGCCCAGCAACTCCTCCAGGCTCCAGCCGAAGACCCGGGTGAAGGCGGGGTTGCAGTAGGTCACGCGCCCCTGCATGTCGTAGACCAGCAGGGGGTCGGGCGTGGATTCCATGGCGGTGCGGTAGCGCTCCTCGGATTCCCGCAGGGCCCGGCCATAGGCCTCCAGGCGGGCCATGAATTCGTTGAAGTAGGCCGAGAGCCGCCCCATCTCGTCCGGAGCGCCCAAGGGCGCGCGCACGGAGAGGTCCCCCTTGGCGCCCTTCTCGAACTTGGTGATCAGCCCCTGCAAGGGGCGGGTGATGTACTCCCCGACCAGGTAGCTCAAGGGCAGCATCAGCAGCAGGCTCAGGCCCAGAGTCAGGGCCGTGAAGATCTGGAGCAGCTGCAGGGGCTTTTGCTGCTCGGCCACGGAGACCCCGGTGACCACGATCCAGTCCAGCTCCGGGATGTGCTTGAAGATGAGCAGGCGCTCCAGTGGCCTGGCGTCGCCGGGCTCGCGCCAGGTGTGCACCAGGCGCCCCTCCCGCTGTTCCACCATGATCTCCAGCACGGCCGTGGCTTCGGGGTCCCGGGGTGCCAGCAGCTCGGAGCCCTCGGGTCCCACCAGGGCGCGGCCCCTGGCGTCCAGCACCAGGAGCACGCCGCCGGGCCCAGGGTTCAGGGCGGATATGCTCTGCCGGAAGTCCTCGGTGTGCAGCAGCTGGGTGTATTCGTCGCGATAGACCGAGGCCGCGATGTACCAGTCCCAGGGCTCGAAATACTCCACATAGGCGCCCTTGCCCCTGAGTTCGGGCTCGCCGGGATTTTGCCAGTCGTATTCCAGGTAGCTGCTCGTACGGCTGAGGATGATCTGGGCGAACTCGTAATCGCTGACGTCCTGCATCTGGAAATCGGGGTTGGGGTGCACCACGGTCCTGGCCTGGGAATCCAGGACATAGAAGTACCCGGAGGCGCCGATGGTTTGCTGCAGGAGCATGCGGCGGGCTTCGGACTGGGCCTCCTGCAGGGTGAGTTCGCCGTTGTAGTGGCGCCAGTGCAGCCGCGCCACCAGGGTGTGGTGCATCTCCGCCAGCCCGCGCAGGTAGTTGCGCACCGAGAGCCGGGCCTGGGCGTGCACCATGCCCTGCACCGCCCGGGCGGTCTCCTCGAGTTCCAGCTCGATATTTTCGGTGATGGAGCGGTGCAGGGAGAAGTATACGATACTGTACGCGGAAAGCAGGCTCAGGGTCAGCACCAGACCATAGGCCAGGAACAGTTTGTAGCGCAGGGGCAATGCAGCGATGCTCCAACCCGGAACCATGCCGCCTCCTCGGGTGCGGAAGGGTGCTCCAGGGCAAGCGCCCCCGCTTGCTTGTCCTGTGCGCTTGGCAGCATAGGGTGCGGGGCCGCGCCGGTCAAGAGCGCTCTGGAGGCGGCGGCTCCATTCAGATTCGGGGCGCCTCGGGCGCATCCGGCCCCAGGAGTGCGGCGGCCTCGGAGAGCCGCAGCCCGCGGACCTCGGTGCGTGACCTGAGCTCCTGCACGAAGCGGTCGAGCTTGCGCAGCAGGGCCTGCACGGCGGCCTCGTCCGGGAACTGGGGGCTCTGGCCGGGCATGAGCTCCGAGGAGTGGAAGAACAGGCAGAGCACGCGCCCCCCTCGGGCCAGGTGCAGACGCGCGCCCCAGCGCATGGACGGGGCCGGATACCACACGGGCTGGATGCCCAGGGCCGCCACGCCTTTGAAGCGGGCCAGGAGCCGCTCCCCCTGCTTGGGGGGCAGGCGCCGGGCCAGGGCGTGGGTCAGCCGTGCCAGGCCTGGCCAGAGGGGCACCACGGTGATGGGCACTTCCAGGACCCGCTGCCCCTGGGGGCCGCGCCCGGGGAGCCAGTAAGGATCGGGGGGGCAGAGGAAACGGTCCGGCCCGCCCGGGGCATGGCGCAGCGGCGCCACGCTGCTGTCCACCAGAAAGCCCAGCTCCGGCAGCAGTCGCTCCACCTGGTGGCCGAAGTCCCAGCGCCCCATGCGGAAAGACAAGGGGCGCTGGCCGAAGTTCCGCTCCAGGGTCGTCAGCAGGGTCTCGAACTTGGCCCGCAACAGCTCCGGGGGCAGGGCGTCGGAGCGTACCGGCTCGGGCAGGCCCAGGTCGGCGAAGGGCGGGGTGCTCCAGGGGTGCAGGTGGGCGCCGATTTCCGCCCCGCGCTCCTGCTGCCAGCGCCGGAGCACGTCCCGGGCTGCGGGGTCGCTGGCCACGGCGTAGGAGGTGAGCAGGGTCAGGGGCAGTCCGTGGCGGTCGCTGAGAAAGGCCAGTTTGTCCAGGTGCCGCAGGTTCTGCACGGTGGGGGTGCGGGGATAGGCTCCGGAAAAGAGGCCTTCCTCCTCCACGTCGATGGAAACGATGAGCTGGACCACGCACGCCTGCCTGGGCGGAAGGTGGGAGAAAACGACGGACCTTTACTTGACCGGCAAAGTTAGGTAGCCCAGCGCAACTTGTCAACACGAGGCTTTGCGCGAGGTTGTTCCATGCATCCGGTCCCCGTGGTCCTGCTGCTGCAGGACCTTTGTTTCGGCGGCACCCAGCGCCAGGCCCTGGAGCTGGCCCGGCACCTGGATCCGCGACGTTTTGCCGTGCAGGTCTGGACCCTGCTGCCCGGCGCGGACTTCGCCCCCCTGGCTGCACAGTGGGGGTTGCCGGTGCGTGCCCTCTCCCAAGGGGCGCGCGTGGGCCCGGGCTGCCTGCTCGCGCTCTGGCGCGGGCTGCGAGCGGAGCGCCCCCGTTTGTTGCTGCCCATGACCGTGGTGCCCAACGTCTGGGGACGCATCTTCGGGCGCCTGGCCGGGGTGGAGGCCATCATCGGCTCCTGCAGGGGCGGGGGCGCGGAGTTGCGCCAGCATGAGCGCCTGCTCTGGCCCTTGACGCGGCACATCGTGGTCAACAGCCGTGCCCTGGGCGACTCCCTGGTGGGGCGCTGCAAAGTGCCCCAGGAGCGGGTCAGCGTGGTGCTCAACGGCGTGGACCTGGAAGGCTTCGGCCGGGCGGGGGAGCTGCGCGCGGCACGCCCTGCTGCTGCCGGGCCCGTGATCCTCAGTCTGGGGCGCTTTTCCGAGGCCAAGGACCAGGCCGGTCTGGTGCGGGCCTTTGCCTCGCTCGCGGAAAAACATCCCACGGCCCGCCTGCGCCTGCTGGGCGACGGCCCCCTGCGGCCCCGGGTCACGGCCCTGGCGGACGAGCTCTTCGGGAGCCAACGCCCCCAAAGGGTGGAGATCGGCCCGGCCGAGTTGGACGTGGTGGGCAACCTCGGGGGTGCGGACGTCTTTGCCCTGGCCTCGCACCGCGAATCCCTGCCCAACGTGGTGCTGGAGGCCATGGCCGCGGGCCTG
>CAZNSV010000205.1:0-6220 GCA_964575775.1 uncultured Desulfovibrionaceae bacterium | reverse complement strand
GGCGCGCGCTCCGGCGTCATCGAGACCACCTTCCGCGAGGAGACCGAGACCGACCTCTTCGGCGAGCAGGTGGTGCTCTGCGGCGGTCTCTGCGCCCTGATCCAGGCCGGGTACGAAACCCTGCTGGAAGCGGGCTACCAGCCGGAAATCGCCTACTTCGAGTGCCTGCACGAAGTGAAGCTCATCGTGGACCTGATCTATGAAGGCGGCATGGCCAAGATGCGCGCCAGCATCAGCGACACGGCGGAGTACGGCGACTACACCCGGGGGCCGCGCGTGATCACGCCCGAAACCAAACAGGAAATGAAGAAGATCCTGCGCGAGATCCAGGACGGCAGCTTTGCCAAGGAATTCATCCTGGAGAACAAGGCCGGAATGGCGCACTTCCTGGCCACCCGCCGCCTGCAGGCCGAACACCCCGTGGAACAGGTGGGTGCCAAGCTGCGCGGCATGATGTCCTGGCTGAAGAAGTAGTAAGGTTCGCTCCCCGCCCCACCCCTCCCCGGCGGACCCGGACTGCGGTTCAGGTCTGCCGGGGAGTTTCTTTTTTTATTCGCTCCCCTTGGAAAGAGCTTCACAACACCATAGCTTTCTGATACATACAACCGACTCATCGTAGAAAGACAGTTTGCCAAAACCGGCCTTACTTAGCCTGAGACTTGTAGCGGCATACAGCGAAGCTGGCGATGCAGGGCTTGAAACGCTTATCGCTTACGTCATCAACTAGAACGCGCATTACTCGGAGTTAATTCAACAACCTAGGCCAAATTTCCGTGCTCAAGGCGCGGATTATCGCCGACCGGCATATGGCTTACGACCTCAAGAACACCGGCAAAGGCAGTCGCTTCGTCATCATCGGCGAGCCGGACATCGACATCCTGGAAGCCAAGAACAGCCAGGTGCAGGTCAATATCAACGGCATGGATGTCTTCCACCCAAGCACCGGCGAGGTACGCAGCGACGGAGCCGTAGGCATTACCTGCTGGCTCATCGATACTGGCAACAACGAGTAGAACTTTTTTGTCCGCCACGCCTACTTCCTCGGCGCGGACGAACATTACAAGGCGAAGAAGAAAAAAGTTTAAGGTGGAAATCAACCATGAATGATGGGAATTCCTCAACAGGAACATCTTTCACCCTTTCGACAAGCCCAAGTCGAACCGAATCGCTGCCAAGGCCATCAACACCTTGGCGATGAAGTCATGAAGGCCTACCGAGTGGATTAATCAGTGCTCACTAGCCGAGGACAATTGGAGACATTATGGTCACAGATCTAGAAGCCTATTTCTCTGGTACGCTCTACTACCCGAGGATATCCATGGTTTATCCACACCTCTTCAAATCATTGGCTTTGTTTCATGACAAAGTTTACCGTATAGTGCCAAACGGAATTATTCCTGAAGCCGATGATGAGAGCCTTCAGCCTCTCATCGAGGCAGGCTACCTGGGAGGAATGATTGACCCCATACCTTACTCCAAAAGCGCTTCCGATGCTTTCCTAGCCAAGAAAAAGCTTTGGAATGCAGCTGCCTTGTCGCCCTGCAGTGATGACATTGACCTTGTGAGGATACACAATGACAAGGTCGGCTCAAAGTTGCTGCATTTATTTGAAGAACTAGAGTACTACAAGCATGGAGATTGGCTCCACATACCTACAAACATTGCATCCAATTACATGCTTTTTTTGGCGACAGAAATTGCAAAAAAAAATCGACTTGGCCTTACAACAGACGATATAGCACCATGGACTGCCGCAAACTACTTCAATATGGACGGAATGATTGATGATCTTGCTTACTGCGGATTATATGAAGATATTCCGGCTCAAGATCAGCCTGGCCTGTACAACCTAATAGTTGAAAACTTGTTCCCCGCCAATGTGGCTGACATTCCAGCTCATTTGATTGTCAGCTTTCGAGAGAAAAGGCGGGATGAGGTCCTAAACCTAAGAATAACTATTTCTAACTTGTACGACGAGCTTGTCGGCATAAACGAACGCGATATTCAGATTGACATTATCAAAACTAGAGCAAAAAGCTTAAACTCAGCATGTATTGACTTCAGAAAAAGCGCAGACATCATCAAAGCTAAAACATGGCTTGGTGTGGCATCTTGGTCATTTCCTGCCGTGGGCACACTTGGGATATTGCTTGGCATCGAACCAATGTCAACTACCGCCTTACTCGCAACATGTGCCGCAATTGGATGGATAGTGAATTTGAACTCCTCAAAGCATAAAACAGCGCAACTATTGAAAGAAAGCTCTGCTTCAGGGTTTATTGCGTTTCATAAAGACTTTAGTCGATACTGCAGCCCTACTAGAAATATTGACAATATCTCCGGCTACGCCTGGAATAGCATGGAAGAATACATAAATGATTAGCTGAAGAGCAAGCTGGCCCGCCACATACAGAATATTTAACAAGCCATCTGAGCATGCCTGCGACAATTATAAACAGGCATAGCGCAACCTGCCCAGGCATCAAGAGATAGTACTGTTGGCTCCTGCAGGATGCAGGCTTCCCCCCCGGATACCAGCCTCAATGCCCCGTGCCCATGGTGCGCGTGGCCTCCACTACGCATTCCAGACGGTTGAGCTTTTCCAGCACCCGGTAGAGCAGCGAGGCGTTCTTCACCTCGATGGTGAAGTGCAGTTCCGTGAGGCCGTCCACGTTGGAGTGGAACTGCCCCGCATCGATGTTCACCCCTTCCCGGGCCAGCAGTGAGGCGATCTCGCCCAGGGCGCCGGGCACGTTGCGCGAGGTGATACGGATCTTGGCCGGCAGGGTCCGGTTCTCCTGCCCGGCCCAGGACACATCCAGGAAGCGCTCGTGCTCCATGGACTCCAGGTTGGGGCAGTCCGTGGTGTGCACCGTGACCCCGCGGCCGTGGCTGATGTACCCGATGATGGGGTCGCCTGGCAGGGGGTTGCAGCACTTGGCGAAGCGCAGCAGCACGTCGTCCACGCCCTTGATGACCACGCTGTCCGGCGACTGGGCCTGGGAGGTCTCCTCCTTGCTCTCCTGCTTCTCCTGCCGGGTCTCGACCTTCTCTTCCACCGCCTCCTTCTCGGTCTTGGGCAGCAGCCGCCGTAGCACCTTCTGGGGCGTGAGCCGCGCGTAGCCCACGGCCGAGAGCAGGTCGTCCAGGCTCTTGAAGGAGAACTCCTTCACCAGCGGGTCGAACTTGTGCTCCTTGATGGCCTTGGCCACGTTGATGCCCATCTTGCGGCCTTCCTTCTCCAGCATCTCCCGGGCCAGGGTGATGCTGCGGGAGCGCTCCTCGGTGCGAATGTAGTGGTGCACCCGGGTGCGGGCCTTGGCGGTCTTGACGAACTTGAGCCAATCCCGGCTGGGGTGGCGGTTGGCGTCGGTGATGATCTCCACGGTGTCGCCGTTCTTCAGCGGTGTGGAGAGGGGCACGAGCTTGCCGTTGACCTTGGCCCCGGCGCAGTGATTGCCCACCTCGGTGTGCACGAAGTAGGCAAAGTCCACGGGCGTGGCGCCTTCGGGCAGCTCCTTCACGTCCCCGGCCGGGGTGAAGACATAGACCTCGTCCTTGAAGAGGTCGAAGCGCAGGGAGCGCATGAACTCCCGGGAATCGCTCTCCACCTTCTGCCAGTCCAGAATCTGCCGCAGCCAGGAAAAATGCTCCAGGTCCTTGCCCTTGAGCTGCTTGCCGTCCTTGTAGAGCCAGTGGGCGGCCACCCCGTACTCGGCGAAGCGGTGCATCTCCTCGGTGCGGATCTGGATCTCGATGCGCTCCCCTTCGGGCCCGATGACCGTGGTGTGCAGGCTCTGGTACATGTTGGCCTTGGGCATGGAGATGTAGTCCTTGAAGCGCCCGGGAACGGGGCGCCAGGCCGCATGCACCAGGCCCAGCATGGCGTAGCAATCCTTGATGCTGTTGAGGATCACCCGGAAGGCGATGAGGTCGTAGACCTGATCCAGGGTCAGGTTCTGTACGATCATCTTGTGGTAGATGCTGTGCAGGTGCTTCATGCGGCCGTGGATGCGCCCCTTGATGCCGTTCTCCCTGAGCATCTCTTCGAGAACCTTCACCACCTCGTCGATGTACTCGCGCCCCACGCTCTGGCGCTTACGCACGCCCTCGTTGAGCTGGTTGAAGATGTCGGGCTTGGTGTACATCAGGCCCAGGTCTTCCAGTTCGATCTTGATGCGGTGCAGGCCGAGCCTGTTGGCCAAGGGGGCGAAGATGTCCAGGGTCTCGCGCCCGATGAGCCGCTGCTTGTGCTCGGGCATGTGCACCAGTGTGCGCATGTTGTGCAGCCGGTCGGCCAGCTTGACGATGAGCACGCGGATGTCCTCGGCCATGGCCAGGATCATCTTGCGGATGTTCTCGGCCTGGGCGTGCTCTTTGCTGTCGAAGCTGATCTGGCTGATCTTGGTCACGCCGTCCACGATGTCGGCCACTTCCTCGCCGAAATCGTTGTCGATGTCCTCGATGGTGGCCTTGGTGTCCTCCACGGTGTCGTGCAGCAGCCCGGCCACGATCACGGATTCGTCCATGCGCATCTCGGCCAGGATGTTGGCCACCTCCAGGGGGTGGCTGAGGTAGGGCTCTCCGGACCGCCGGGTCTGCCCCAAGTGGGCCTTGGCGGAGTAGATGTAGGCCTTTTGAATCAGGCCGATGCCCTCGGGGGACATGTAGCCCTGTACCTTGTCCAGGATTTCGTTGATGCGGATCATGGGTTTCCGGTCTGAACGCGCCCCTCGTGCTGGGGGCCTTGCCTGTGTGTGGCTGGGTGCTGGGACTCGGGCCTGGGGACGGCATTGCGGCTTACGGGGTCATGTTGAAGCGCTGCTCGGCCTTGGGCACCCACCAGCGGATGAAGTTGTGCATGATGCCGCTGGGCGCGGCCTCGATGCCCTGGAAGCGGCCGTGCACGATGGGCAGTGAGTAGGCCACGTTGAGGAAGCAGTAGGGCTGATCGTGGTGCAGAATTTCCTGCATCCGGTCGTAGAGCTCCTTGCGCCGGGCGCGGTCCATGGTGCTGCGCCCGTCTTCCAGCAGGCGGTCCACCTCGGGGTTGCTGTAGCCCACGTGGTTCAGGCCGCCGTTGCCGATCTTGGAGGAGTGCCAGACGTCGAAGATGTCCGGATCCTGGAGGATGTTCCAGGCCAGGATCATGGCGTCGAAGCGCCCCTTGTCGATGAACTCCTTGAGAAACGCCGCCCACTCCACGGTGCGGATCTGCACCTGGATGCCCACGTCCTTGAGCCGGTTCTGGATGATGGTGGCGGTCTTGATGCGCAGGTCGTTGCCCTGGTTGGTGAGGATGGTGAAGGCGAAGGGCTTGCCGTCCTTGACCAGGACCCCGTCCTTGTTCAGGTCCTTCCACCCCGCCTCGGCCAGCAGCTCCCGGGCCTTGTCCGGATCGAAGTCGTAGGGCTTGATGTTCTCGTTGTAGACCCAGGTGCCGGGCTTGAAGGGGCCGATGGTGGGCACGCCCAGCCCCAGGAGGACGCCCTTGACGATCTCCTCCTTGTCGATGGCGTGGGCCAGGGCCTGCCGCACCCGCACGTCGCTGAACAGGGGGTTCTTGAGATTGTAGCCCAGATAGGTGTAGCCGAAGGCCAGGTACTGGAACTTGCGCCAGGTGTCCCAGGAGGGGTCCTTGGTCTGGAACAGATACTGCTGCGGGGTCAGGCTCATGATGTCCAGGTTCCCGGCCGTGAGCTCCATGAACATGGTGGCCAGGTCCGGAATGACGCGATAGACCACCTGATCCAGGTAGGGGCGTCCCTCGAAGTACGCGTCACGAGCCTCCAGCACCAGCCGCTGCCCCGGGGCCCATTCCTTGAGTCGGTAGGGCCCGCTGGAGAGGGGGGCCCGGGAGAGCGGGGTCTCCAGCAGGTTCTGCCCCTCCAGGGCGTGCTTGGGCAGGATGGCGTGCATCCAGGTAATCAGGGAGCGGGCAAAGGGTTTTTCATAGCGCACCTCGAAGGTGTAGCTGTCCAGGGCGCGGATATCCAGAATCTGCTTGTAGTCCTCGGCATAGGCCGTGGGCGTGTTCGGGTCCACCATCAGCTTCCAGGTGAAGATCACGTCGTCGGTGGTCAGCTCCTGGCCGTCGTCCCAGAGAATGCCCTTGCGCAGGGTGAAGCGCAGCAGGCGCCCGTCCTCCAGCACCTCGTAGCTTTCCGCCGCCTCGGTGACGATGTTCAGGTCCTTGTCGTACTTGAGGGGCGCCGCATAC
>CAZNSV010000204.1:0-6244 GCA_964575775.1 uncultured Desulfovibrionaceae bacterium | reverse complement strand
CACGGGCCCGGCCAGGTCGGCGGTGGGCTCGCCGCCCAGCTCCTTGATGCGCTCGGCCAGCATCTCGGCGTGGCGCATCTCGTCGATGGCGATGAGCTTCATGTTGGCGGCCATTTCGCCGTAGTCCATGTCGTCGAGCTTGTAGTGCTGGTTCATGTACTGGTGGATGGCCTGCAGCTCCATGGAGCGGGCCTTGTTCAGGACCTCGATGACCCTGGCCTTGCGTTCTTCCTTGCTCATGTGCATGTCCTGCCTTGTTTTTTCATTGGTTTGCCAAACAATCGCATCCGATTCGAGGCGGGAACCCGATGTGACACCCTACCCTCGCCTTATAAAAGCTGCAACTCCCAGTTGAAGCTGCTGCTGCGCGGGGCCTCGTACAAATCCTTGGGACGCCGCTCCTGCAGAGTGATGAACAGCGAGTACCCGGCGTCCTGCAGGGCCGAGCGCTGTGGGGTCAGGTCCAGGGGCCAGCCCGGGAAGATCCACACGTTGCGCCCGAACTTGCGCACCCAGAAGGGTTCCTTCATGGGGCTCGTGAAGGGCGTGAGGGGCTTGAGGGCCTCGGGCTCCACCCGCGACAGCCCCACGGGCCATTCCCCTGCCAGCACGATGCCCAAGGGCAGGGGGCTCTGGCGCGGCAGGACCAGCAGGTCCTCCCGGGCGAGCTCCGGGCTGACCACGGCCAGGCTGAAGCCCAGCGTGGCCAGCTGCTCCAGGGCCAGGGCATTGGCCGTATTGCAGAAGGGCCCAGCGGCCAGGCTCAGGTCCTCCAGCGCCGGGAACAGCGCGGCCTGCCAGGGCTGATTGCACACGAAGCGGCGCGCCCCTCCCTGCAGCAGCTGCTGCAGCAGGTTCCGGAACGCCGGTTCCTCCTCGGGCCAGAGTACCGGGGGCAGCCACCACCAGAGCTTGGGGTACATGGTGCGCGAGAGTCCTTGCACGGCGCTCTCGGACAGCCAGATCCCGGTCTCGTGCACCGACTTCCCGGCCTTGCCCTTGGGCAGGGCGTGCATGACCCGCATCTGCAGCTGTTTGGGGCGCTTGCCCGCCCCCAACAGGGGCTTGGGCAGCTGCAGCCGAAAATCCGGCTCCCGGAACACGGCGTCCGGCAGCACCACGGCCTCCAGCCGGTCCTTGAGGGCATGGATGCGCTGCACCAGGGGCGATTCCCTGCGGTCGATGAGGAAGACCGGCGCGCCCTTGCGCGGGGGCTTCCTGCCGGGCAGGTCCAGGCGCCCCCCTTTGGGCACGGCCCGGCGGATGGGCAGGGTCTGGTGCCAGGGCTCGTCCTCGCTGCCGATGCGCAGCAGGTCCTGCTTGATCAGGGGCACGCGGGGCTTGAGCAGGGCCGTGCCCTCGGGGGTGTGGGTCACGCGCCCCACAAAGAGACCGGAGCCGCTGTCCGGCGCGTTCTTGTCCGCGGCGCTCACCGGGGAGTGCGGCTTCTGGGGCAGGAAGGTGTAGTGCGTGCCCGGCCGCCCCAGGGCCTGGAGCAGGATGTCCTCGGCCTGCTTGCGGGCCTGGGGGTCCTGGCCGTGGTCGCGCAGCAGCTTGTAGGCGCTCACGGTGTAGTAGACGTAGTGCGGGGTCTTCTTGCGGCCCTCGATCTTCCAGGCCTTGATCTCCGGCACGGCCAGCAGGGACTTGACCAGCACGTCCAGGCTCAGGTCCTGGCAGGAGAAGAAGCGCGCCCGGGTGTTCTTCTGGATGTAGAGGCGGCGGCAGGGCTGCACGCAGCGCCCCCTGAGTCCGCTCTTGCCGCCCAGGTAGCTGCTCCAGTAGCAGCGACCGGAGACGCAGAAGCACAGGGCGCCGTGGATGAAGACCTCCAGGCCGAAGCCCTGGGCCAGCGCCTCCTGGGGGCAGGCGGCGGCCATGGCCTTGATCTCGTCGATGTTCAGCTCCCGGGGCAGGACCACGCGTTGGGCTCCGGCCTGGACGGCGGCGGCCAGACCGGCCTGGTGGCTGAGGTTGGCCAGGGTGGAAAGGTGCAGTTCGCCCTTGAACCCAGCCTGGCGGGCCAGGGCGAAACAGGCCAGGTCCTGAACGATGAGGGCCTGGGGCTCCACGCCCAGGGCCAGGCGGCGAATGAGCCGCCCCGCGGCCTCCAGATCGTCGGGCTTGAGCAGCGTGTTCAGGGCCACATAGACTTTGGCCTTTTTTTCACGCGCGAGGCTCACACATCGCGCAAGGTCCTTGACGGAAAAGTTTTCCGCCTGCATTCTGGCGGAGAAGTGTTTGAGGCCGACATAAACGGCATCGGCCCCTGCGGCCAGGGCGGCCAAGAGAGAGGGCACGTCCCCCGCGGGGGCCAGGATTTCCGGACGAACCGGAGCGGTGGTGTCCAAGGCGACTCCTCGGTGTCTTCCGGGTCTTGCGGTGCGGCCTGTGGCGCACACCGGCTTTGACCCCGAAAACCACGTCATGATAGTGTTGTGGGCCCGACAGCGGTGTTTACAACTACAGCCCGCCGCCAGTGACGGCGGGGCGAGCGGACCATGAAAGATCATTTTCAGTTCCGGCCCTTGTGCCGGTCCGTCAGGGTAGTGGATTGCACGCCCTTTGGTCAATGCGAGGACTGGCCGGAATTCCACCGGCTGCGCCTGGAACTCCCGGCCTGGGACGGCTGGGTGCCCGGGCAGTTCGTCATGCTGCGGCCCGAGGCCTGGAGCGAGCAACTCACCTGGGGGCGCCCCCTCTCCATCTGCACCATGGACGACGAGGCCCTGGACCTGTTCTTCCAGGTGGTGGGGCGCGGCACCGCGCGGCTGGCGGCCAGCAAGCCCGGCGAGCGCATCATCCTCTGGGGGCCGCTGGGCAAGGGCTTTGCCGTGGAACCCGACACCCCCACCCTGCTCCTGGCCGGGGGCATCGGTATCGCCCCTTTTGTGGGCTACGCCCTGTTCCATCCCAAGCCCGAGAACCTGCGCCTGGTGTTCGGCCACCGCCCCCCGCTGGGTTGCTACCCCTTTGCCCGCCTGGGCGAGCAGATCACGGCGGAGAGCGTGCGCGAGGAGACCCCGGCGGATCTGGAGCGCTTCATCGCCCTGATCCGGCAGCGCATGAGCGAACACGCCCCCCACGGCCTGGTCCTGGCCTGCGGTCCCACACCGTTTCTGCGCACCATCCACCAGCTGGCCCTGGAGCTCGGGGTGCGCACCCAGTTGTCCCTCGAAAACCGCATGGCCTGCGGCGTGGGCGTGTGCATGGGCTGCGTGGCCCGTGTCAAGCGCGGTCCCGAGTCCCTGCCCGTGCAGGTCTGCACCGAAGGGCCCATGTTCTGGGCCGACGAACTGGAGTTCGACGCATGAGCCCCACATCCAAACGCGCGCCCGAGCCCCCCGTGGCCGATACCCGGGTCAAGCTGCCCGGCCTGAAGCTCAAGAACCCGGTGCTCACGGCCTCCGGCACCTTTGGCTACGGCGTGGAGATGACGCCCTACGGCGACCTGCGCGAGCTGGGGGGCATCGTGGTCAAGGGGCTGTCCCTCAAGCCCCGGGCCGGGAACCCCATGCCCCGGGTGGCGGAAACCCCCTGCGGCATGCTCAACGCCATCGGGCTGCAGAACATCGGGGTGCAGGCCTTTGTGGAGGAGAAACTGCCCCTGCTCCCCTGGCGGGAGACCCCCGTCATCGCCAATCTCTATGCCTGCTCCGTGGAGGAGTTCGGCGAGCTGGCGCGGGAACTCGCGGGCGTGGAGGGCGTGGCCGCCCTGGAGGTGAACATCTCCTGCCCCAACGTCTCTGCCGGGGGCGTGCTCTTCGGCCAGGACCCCACCATGGCCGCGGCCGTGACGCGCAGCGTGCGCAAGCACGCCGGACGCAAGCCCGTGATCGTGAAACTCTCGCCCAACGTGGCGGACATCGGCGCCATGGCCCAGGCCTGCGAACAGGCCGGAGCGCACATGCTCAGCTGCATCAACACCCTTACCGGCATGTCCGTGGACCTGCAGACCCGGCGCCCCCGCCTGGCCAACGTGGTGGGGGGGCTCTCGGGACCGGCCATCAAGCCCGTGGCCTTGCGCTGCGTGTACCAGGCGGCCCGGGCGGTGAAGATTCCGGTGCTCGGCGTCGGGGGGGCGGTGACGGCCGAGGACGTGCTGGAGTTCATCCTGGTGGGCGCCTGGGCCGTGCAGCTGGGCACCGCCAACTTCGTGCGCCCGGACCAGGCCTTTCGCGTGGCCAACGACCTGCCCCTGGTCATGGACCGGCTGGGCATCCCGGACCTGGATTCCCTGCGCGGCACGCTACGGGTCTGAGCCGCCGGAAACGGGGCGCTCCCGGAGGCTAGCGGCCTCAGGGCTGGGCCAGCGGGGCCGCACCTTGCGGGGGCGTGCTCGAAACCACGGGCTGCACGGCGCCCCCCGTCCGCTCTTCAGACTCGCCCACAGCCTTGTCCCCGGCGGGCCCGGTCTTGCCAGCGGAGCCCCTGGCGATGCTGTCCAGGATGCTGTTGGTGAGCAGGGTGTAGCCGTTCATGGTCAGGTGCACCCCGTCCTTGGCGCGCAGGGCCAGGGTCTTGTCCCCGAAGCGCTTCTCCCGGGTGTAGGCGCCGCCCTCGTCGGCAAAGAGGCTCCAGGCGTCCACGAACCGGCACTGCCCGGTGCCGCTGCAAACATCCCGCACCACCTGGTTGGCCTGACGGGCGCGGTCCGAGTAGCCGCTGTCGCCCATGGGGGGCAGGCCCACCATGTAGACCCCCACCCCCGCTCCCGTGGCGAGACCAACGAAGCTCTTCACCCGCTGCGCATAGGCGGTCTTCCAGGCTTCGGAGCCCGAACCGTTGTGGGCGTCGTTGCCGCTGATCATGGCCACCAGCACGTCGGGCCGCTCCGCTGCGATGAACTCGGTGAGCTTTTGCTCCCAGTCGTAGAATTTGGGGGAATTGAGCCCGGACGAAACCTTGCCCTTTTGCGCCACGGACACGCCCATGCCCTTGAGGGAGTTGGCCATGGTCTGGCCGATGCCCACGGCAAAGGAGTCGCCCACCACCAGCACCGAGCGCACCCCGGGGATGACCGAGGGCCGCGTGGGGGCCTTGGGCGCCACGGGCACGGGCTTGGCGCGCTCCTCCGTCACCTTGGGCGCTGGTGCCAGCGCAACCATGGTCTCCGGCGCCTTGGCGGGCAGAGGGACCACCTTTTCCGTTGCCTTGGGCTCGGGCAGGGCAGGCAACAACTCCCGAGGTGCTCCGAAGCGCAGTTCCAGATCCGCCAGGCGCAGACTCCGCTGCGCCTCGGTCACGGCCTGCACGGCCGGAGGCTGGGGCCTGAATTCGGTGGCGGGGCGCCCCTTGTGAGGTTGCGGACCGGCACAGGCCGCGAGGTGCAGCCCCAGCAGGAGCAGGAAAGCAAGACGAAACGGCATGGTCTTCCTCCAAAAAAAGCACGCCCCGTGTGCGATGAGGGCGTGCCGGATGGGTCGAGGCTGGCGATGTGGGGGCAGGGCTACCCCGAGGGTTCCAGTTGCGACAGTTCCTTCATCACCGTGACCGCCGGGGCCATGGCCTGGAGGCAGCGCCCGGCCAGGATGGAGGCCCCGAACAGGGACAGGTGCACCCCGTCGCCGGTGCGCACGCGGACTTTCTCGCCGCGCTTGTCCACCAGGAAGTCGGTGAAGCGGCCCTGTTCGTCGGCCAGGGCGTCCCAGGTGTCCACGTAATGGCAGCCCGGCTGGCGTTCACAGTAGGCCTGGATCACGCCGTTGATGTGCTTGACGTCCTTGGTCAGGTCCGGCCGCCCCATGATGGGGGCGCCCACCCAGAAGATGTTCACCTTGGGATTGTTCTTGCGGCAGATTTCCACCAGGCGGTCGATGCGGCGCACGTACTCGCGCTCCCAGTCCTTGTCCCCGAAGTGGGTCACGGTGCCGTTCTTGCGGCGCAGGGATTGGTTGTCGTTGGTGCCGATCATGATCACCACGGTGCTGGGCTGCATGGTGTCGGCCAGGCCGCGCAGGGTGTTCTCCCAGTCGAAGAAATCGGGCCGGGCCAGACCGCTGGAGACGCGGCCCAGGCGCTTGAAATGGATGCCCGGAATCTTGGCGAAATACTCTTCGAGGTGCTTGCCCAGGGGAATGGACAGGGAGTCGCCAATGACCAGCACCTTTTCCTCGGGCTGGAACTGCTGCTCCTTGTCCACCCGGGCCATGGTCCGGAAACTGGCCTCGGAGAGGCCGCCCTTCTCGAAGTCCGTGGCGATGACGGCCTGGGGCCCCGCATAGCGCACGGGGCGCGGCGCGGC
>CAZNSV010000203.1:0-6252 GCA_964575775.1 uncultured Desulfovibrionaceae bacterium | reverse complement strand
TCAACGTCGGCATCCGGCGGCGCCTCGCCCCCCTGCTCGGCCACGAACGGCGCCGCATCGAGCTGATGAACGCGCTCCTCTTCTCGCTCCCCGGCACGCCCATCATCTACTACGGCGACGAGCTCGGCATGGGCGACAACTACCACCTGGGCGACCGCGACGGCGTGCGCACCCCCATGCAGTGGAGCCCGGACCGCAACGCCGGGTTCTCCAAGGTCAACCCCCACAAGCTCTACCTGCCCGTGATCATCGACCCCGAGTACCACTGCGGCATGATCAACGTGGAGACCCAGGAGCGCAACCCCTCCTCCCTGCTCTGGTGGATGCGCCGCGTCATCGCCATGCGCAAGCGCTTCAAGGCCTTCGGCAGGGGCGACATGACCTTCGTGCCCTGCGAGAATCCCAAGGTCCTGGCCTTTGTGCGCAGCCACGAGCAGGAGCGCATCCTGGTGGTGGTCAACCTCTCGCGCTTCTCCCAGGTGGTGGAGCTGGAGCTCTCGGCCCATGCCGGGCTGACCCCCGTGGACGTGTTCTCCCGCACCCGCTTCCCCACCATCCGCAACGAGCCCTACGTCCTGCCCCTGGGCTTCCACGACTACTACTGGTTCCAGCTGACCTCCGAGGAGGCGGACCGGGCGCCCCTGGACTGCCCCAGCGGCGTGGAGGTCCTGCCGCGCATCAGCCTGCCCGCCAACGGCAAAGGCCCGGACAGCGAACAGTGGCACAGGATCCTGGAGGAGCAGGTCCTCTGGCGCTGCACCGGTCGCCAGTGGTTCGGCCCCCAGGCGGACCGGGTGCGCTCCGTGGCGGTCCTGGACTCCGTGCCCCTGGACCCGGACCAGCCCTTCCCCTGCCTGCTCATGCTGGAGCTGCTCTACACCGACGGCCCTCCGGACCTGCTCATGCTGCCCCTGGCCTTGGCCATGGGCCCCTGGGGGCAGAAGCTCCTGCAGGACTCCCCGGCCTCCGTGCTGGCCCAGGTGCAGCGGGGCGAGGACTCCGGCGTGCTCCACGACGGCCTGCTGGACGAAACCTGCCGCCGGGAGCTGCTGCTCTGCATCGCGCGCAAGCGCAGCCTCAAGGGGCGGCGGGGGCTGATCACCACCGAACAGGGGCGCCACTGCCGCGAACTGCTCCCCACGGACCCGACCCGACTCAACTCCGGCCGCTTCAAGGGCGCCATGACCAACACCGCCGCGCACTACGAGAACCGGCTCTTTCTCAAGCTCTATCGCCCCCTGCAGAGCGGCGTGAATCCGGAACTGGAGCTCACGCGCTACCTGAGCGACAGCGCTGACTTCGCGCACATCCCGCGCTACCTGGGCGCCCTGGAGTACCGGCGCGAGAGCGGCGAGCGCTACACCCTGGGCATGCTCAAGGAATTCGTCTCGGGCGCCGTGGACGGCTTCACCCACGCCCTGGAGCAGGCGGAGCTCTGCCTGGAGCACCTGCTCACCGCGGAGCAGGCCCTGCCCCTGTTCAAGGAGCTGGAACGCCCCTTGTATTCGTGCGCGCCCCTGGCCCTGCCCGAGGCCTTCACCACGCGCATGGGCGTGTTCTATTGCGAGATGCTGGCCACCCTGGGCCGGGTCACCGGGGCCTTCCACCTGGCCCTGGCCGCGCCCACGCGCCCGGCCTCCTTCAAGCCCGAACCCTTTTCCCAGCTCTACCAGCGCTCGGTGTACCAATCCATGCGCAACCTCCTGCGCCGGGTGCTCACCGCCGCCCGCAAGGCCCGGCGCCTGCCCGAGGAGCAGCGCGAGCCCCTGCAGGCCTTCATCCGGGGCGAACAGCAACTCCTGCGCTACCTGAAGGCCATCACCGCCGTGCGGGTGGAGGCGGACAAGACCCGCATCCACGGCGACTACCATCTGGGGCAGGTGCTCTTCACGGGCAAGGACTTCCTGATCCTGGACTTCGAGGGCGAGGCCGAGCGCTCCCTGGGCGACCGGGCCCTCAAGCGCTCCCCCTTGCGGGACCTGGCGAGCATGCTGCTCTCCTTCCACCACGTGGCCGGCACGGCCCTGGAGCGCACCCGCCCCCTGCATCCCGAGAACGGCGGCGTGCTCGCGGCCTGGGCCAGGGCCTGGAGTCGCGGCGCGGCGCACATCTTCCTGCAGAGCTGGCTGCGGACCGTGGGGGCCGCCCGCTTCGTGCCCGGCACCCCCGAGGCCATGGAGACCCTGCTCGCCTGCTTCCTGGCCGAGCGCTGCATCCTGGACCTGGAGCGCGCCCTGGCCCTGGAGCCCCAGCGCCTGCACCTGCCCATCCAGCTGCTGCAGGAGCTGCTGGCCGCGACACCCGAGCCGCCGCAGGAAATGGACTGACCAACAGTACTTACAACAAAGCGAGGGGGCACCCCTTTCCCATGGGAAAGGGGTGCCCCCTCGCGAATAATTCTTCCTGACAGCGCGCTTACAGCAAACTACCCAGCTCCTTGCAGGCGTAGCCCAGGCTCTCGGCCACGGCCGCGCAGGTCACGTGCCCCTGGTAGACGTTCACGCCCTTGGCCAGGGCCACGTCGTCGGCCACGGCCTGGGACAGCCCCTTCTTGGCGATGGCCAGGGCGTACGGCAGGGTGACGTTGGTCAGGGCGTAGGTGGAGGTGCAGGCTACCTCGCCGGGGATGTTGGCCACGCAGTAGTGGATCACGTCCTCCACCACGTAGGTGGGGTCCTGATGCGAGGTGGGGCGGCTGGTCTCGAAACACCCGCCCTGGTCGATGGCCACGTCCACCACCACGGAGCCGGGGCGCATGCTCTTGAGCATCTCGCGGCTCACCAGCCAGGGCGCCCGGGCACCGGGGATCAGCACCGAGCCGATGACCAGGTCGGACTCGGCCACCAGCTGACGGATGTTGCCGGTGTTGGACATCACGGTGTTGATACCGTTGCCGAAGATGTCGTCCAGATAGGCCAGGCGCTTGTGGTTCACGTCCAGGATGTAGACCAGGGCGCCCAGACCCACGGCGATCTTGGCCGCGTTCACGCCCACCACGCCGCCGCCGATGATGGTCACCAGTCCGCGCCGCACACCGGGCACGCCGCCCAGCAGCACGCCGCGCCCCCCGTAGCTCTTGCCCAGATAGGTGGCGCCCACCTGGGTGGCCATGCGCCCGGCCACCTCGCTCATGGGGGTGAGCAGGGGCAGGGAGCCGTCGGCCAACTGGATGGTCTCGTAGGCCACGCCGATGACCTTGCGCTCCAGCAGGGCCTGGGTCAGCTCGGCCGCGGGCGCCAGGTGCAGGTAGGTGAAGAGGATCTGCCCCTCACGCATGAGGGGATATTCGCGGGGCAGGGGCTCCTTGACCTTGATGATCATCTCGGACTGGGCCCAGACCTCCTCGGCCGTGGCCACGATGCGTGCTCCGGCCTGGACGTAGTCCTGGTCGGCAATGCCGCTGCCGATTCCGGCTCCGGCTTCCAGAAGCACTTCATGCCCGGCCTGGACCAGGGCCTGAACCCCGGCGGGGACCAGCCCCACCCGGTTTTCGCTGTTCTTGATTTCTTTGGGGGTGCCGATGCGCATGTTCGCCTCCATGGGGCAGGGGGTTGGAATGGGGGATGCTCAGAGGGAATTGAGAAACCGGGCGCGCACGCCCTTGGGCAGCAGGGTCCACTTGCGCTTGCCCTTCATGACCACGAAGGATTCGCTGGAACTGATGCCCCCGATCTGTGACAGATCCTGATGCAGAAACCGGTAGAGGTCCGCGATCTCGTCGGACAGGGCCACCTCCACCACGATGTCGTAACGCCCGGTCACCACCGCGGCCCAGGTCACCATGTCCAGGGAGCCGATCTGCTCGAGCTTGGTATCCAGCTCCTCGTGGCTCTGCAGGGTCAGGCAGACCATGGCCAGGGTCAGCCCCTTGACCCGGAAGGGGTCCACCAGGGCTGCCATGCGAAAGGCTCCGGCCTGGACCAGGCTGCGCAGCCTGGACCGCACCGTGGGGGCGCTGACGCCCAGGCGCTCGGCACACTGGGCCACGGAAAGGTCGCCGTCCTCACTGAGCACGGCCAGCAGGCGCTTGTCCTGACTGTCGAGCTGGCAGGGCTGCTCCATTCCGAACGCTCCTTGGCACTGGCGAGAGGGTGAGGGCCCGGTAACGGGTGCGGACCGGGGCACAGCGAAAATCGCTGTATGACAAATTCTATGGGGTGCATTTTTTCCAGTTTGAAAGTTTTGTCAAGAATTTTTTTCAAAATGGGCAAGATTGAGCGTCATCGTCGCCCAGACGCCGCCCGCATCAATTGGCAGATATCTCGCGACCTAAGTGACCCGCCTTTCCCTGGCCCGGGATTTCTGCTACGGTGCCTGCCAACGCAGCCCCGGCTACCGTCACTTTTCACGCAACGAGTCCCGCCCATGTCTTCATGTCTGCATCTGCATTGCCACACCGAGTACAGCCTGCTGGACGGCGCCATCCGCATCAAGGACCTGTGCAAGAAGGCCAAGGATTTCGGCATGCCGGCCGCGGCCATCACGGACCACGGCAACCTTTACGGAGCCCTCAATTTCTACCTGGAAGCCCAGAAGCACGAGCTCAAGCCCATCATCGGCTGCGAGGTCTACGTGGCCGGGGCCGGGCACACGGACCGCTCCCCGGAACAGGCCAAGAACCGCTTCCACCTGGTGCTGCTGGCCCAGAACATGACCGGCTGGCAGAACCTGCTCAAGCTGGTGAGCCACGGCTCCCTGCACGGCTTCTTCTACAAGCCCCGGGTGGACCTGGAGCTCCTGCACCGCCACAGCGAGGGGCTCATCGCCCTCTCGGCCTGCCTGGCCGGGCAGGTGCCCAGGGCGCTGCTCAAGGACGGCATGGACGCGGGCCTGGCCGTGGCCAGGGACTACGCCGCCATCTTCAAGGACCGCTTCTACATCGAGCTGCAGTCCAACGGCCTCGCGGAGCAGGAGCGCTGCAACACCCTGCTGGTGGAGCTGGCGGACGAGCTCGGGCTGCCCCTGGTGGCCACCAACGACTGCCACTACCTGACCAGGGAGGACGTGGAGGCCCACGACATCCTGCTCTGCATCCAGACCGCCGCCTGCGTGGACGACGCCAAGCGCATGCGCTTCGAGACCAAGGAGCTCTACTACAAGTCACCCGAGGAAATGGCCCGGGACTTCCCGCACCTGCCCCAGGCCCTGGCCAACAGCCTGGAGATCAACGAGCGCATCGAGCACCTGAAGATCGACCTCAAGAGCCACCACTTTCCGGTCTACGAACTGCCCCCCGGCAAGACACTACACGAAGAATTCGTGGAGCTCTCGCACAAGGGGCTGGAGGAGCGTTTCGCCAGGCTGCCCTACCAGGTGGACCGGGAGCTCTATCTGCAGCGGCTGAAGATGGAGCTGGAAGTCATCGCGCAGATGGGCTTCGAGGGCTACTTCCTCATCGTGCAGGACTTCATCAACTGGGCCAAGGACCACAACATCCCCGTGGGGCCGGGGCGCGGTTCCGCGGCCGGGTCCCTGGTGGCCTGGGCGCTGAAGATCACCAACCTGGACCCCATCCCCTACAATCTGCTTTTCGAGCGCTTCCTGAACATCGAGCGCGTGTCCATGCCGGATATCGACGTGGATTTCTGCGAGCGCCGCCGTGGCGAGGTCATCGACTACGTGACCCGCAAGTACGGCGAGGACTCGGTGGCCCAGATCACCACCTTCGGCAAGATGAAGGCCAAGGCCGTGGTGCGCGACGTGGGGCGTGCCCTGGGCATGAGTTTCGGCGAGACGGACCGCATCGCCAAGCTGGTGCCCGAAGACCTGAAGATGACCATCGACAAGGCCCTGGAGCAGGAGCCCGAGCTGCGCGAGCTGGCCGCCACGGACCCCAAGGTGGCCAAGCTGGTGGAGGTTTCCCGCCGCCTGGAGGGGCTCTGCCGCCACGCCTCCACCCACGCTGCGGGCGTGGTCATCGGTGACAAGCCCCTGGACTGCTACCTGCCGCTCTACAGGGGCAAGAACGACGAAGTGGTGACCCAGTTCGACATGAAGATGGTGGAGAAGGTCGGGCTCATCAAGTTCGACTTTCTGGGCCTGCGTACCATGACCCTGATCCAGGACACCCTGGACATCATCGCCCTGCAGCCGGACAAGACCCCGCCCGACCTGGACACCCTGCCCCTGGACGGCCCCGGCACCGAGGCCACCTACGCCCTCTACGCCCGGGGCGACACCGACGGCGTGTTCCAGGTGGAAAGCTCGGGCATGCGGCGCTACCTGCGCCAGCTCAAGCCCAGCTGCTTCGAC
>CAZNSV010000202.1:0-6277 GCA_964575775.1 uncultured Desulfovibrionaceae bacterium | reverse complement strand
TGGCCACCTCCGGCTCCAGCCTGGTCAAGGGCGAAAGCCTCAAGGACACGGCCCTGACCCTGCAGGCCATGTCGCCGGACGCCATCGTGATCCGGCACAACCAGAGCGGCGCGGCGGAGTTCCTGGCCCAGCGCCTGGACTGCCCCGTGATCAATGCCGGGGACGGCTGGCACGCCCACCCCACCCAGGCCCTGCTGGACTGCTTCGCCCTGCGCGAGGCCTGGGGCGACCTCAAGAACAAGACCGTGCTCATCCTGGGAGACATCGCCCACAGCCGGGTGGCGCGCTCCAACGTCCTGCTGCTGACCATGCTCGGCGCCAAGGTGCGGCTCTGCGCGCCCAAGACCCTGCTGCCCGCGGGGGTGGAGTCCTGGCCGGTGCAGGTGTACTCCAGCCTGGAGCAGGCCGTGAAGGGCGTCAACGCCGTGATGTGCCTGCGTTTGCAGCTGGAGCGCCAGCAGGCCGGACTCCTGCCCGACGTCAGGGAGTACGCCCGGACCTATTGTCTGGGCCCCAGGCATCTGGAGCAGGCCCGGCCGGACGTGAAGATTCTGCACCCCGGCCCCATGAACAGGGGCGTGGAAATCGATTCCACCCTGGCGGATTCCGGGGGCAGCCTGGTCCTGGACCAGGTGGCGGCAGGCGTGGCCGTGCGCATGGCCGTCCTGTTCCTCTACATGACCCGCAAGGCCTGAACCGCCAGTCGGTCAGTCCGAGCACAGCGTGAACGACCTGGAGGTCTCGAGTGGCAACGCCTGATCTAGTAATTCGGGGGGCCGTGTGGCGCGGCGAACCCAAGGATCTCCTGGTGGCCAAGGGCAGGATCCTGGCCCTGTTGCCCTACGACGAGCAGCAAAACTACGAGCAGGCGCGCATCAACGACGCCCACGGCCTGACCCTGCTGCCCAGCCTCATCGACGTGCACGTGCATCTGCGCGAGCCGGGCTACGAATACAAGGAAGACATCGCCAGCGGTCTCAAGGCCGCGGCCCACGGCGGTTTCGGCGCGGTGATGCCCATGGCCAACACCCGCCCCGTGAACGACGAGGCTGCCGTGACCACGGCCATGCTGGAACGCGCCCGGGCCGCCTGGCCCAAGGGCCCCCGGCTCTACCCCGTGGGCGCCCTCACCCGGGGGCTCAAGGGCGAGGAGCTTGCGCCCATGGCCGACCTAGCCGCGGCGGGCTGTCGGGCCTTTTCCAATGACGGGCTGCCCGTGACCAACACCGAACTTTTCCGCCGCGCCGTGGAATACGCCGCCGGGCTGGGGCTCACGGTCATCGACCACTGCGAGGACCCCTGGCTGGCGCCGGGGGCGGGCATCAACGAAGGCGTGCTCTCCGGCCTCCTGGGGCTCAAGGGGCAGCCCAGCGTGGGCGAAAGCCTGCAGGTGGCGCGGGACGTGCTGCTGGCGCGCTACACCGGCCTGCCCATCCACCTGGCCCACATCAGCTGCAAGGAGAGCGTGGAGCTCATCGCCTGGGGCAAGGCAGCCGGGGCGCCCATCACGGCCGAGACCTGCCCCCATTACCTGCACTTCACCCAGGACGCCGCCGCCGGGTACAACACCGCGGCCAAGGTCAGCCCGCCCCTGCGCGGGGAGGCGGACCGCGAGGCCCTGCTGCAGGCCGTGGAGTCCGGGGTCATCGACATGTTGAGCACGGACCACGCGCCCCACGCTGCGCACGAAAAGGAAGTGCCCTATGCCGAGGCGCCCTGCGGCATCACGGGCCTGGATACGGCCCTGTCCCTGACCTGGGAGCTGGTCCGGGAGGGGCGCCTCAGCCTGGAGAGCCTGCTCAGGGGCTGGTGCCACGCCCCGGCCAGGGTCTTCGGACTACCCTGCAACCGCTTCGAGCCCCAGGACCCCGCCGATTTCCTGCTCTTCGACACCGATGCCGTCTGGGTGGCGGATGCCCAGACCCTGCACTCCAAGAGCAAGAACACCCCTTGCCTGGGGCGGCAGCTGTACGGCCGCGTGAAGGCCCACTTCATCGGGGGGCGCAACATCCTTTGATCCGCCCCGGTCGCCCCTTGCCGGGCGGGGACCGCGCGCAACACCAGTTTTCGGCAACGGTTTTCCCCAAGGAGGAAGACGCATGCAGCAAGTACTCAAAGAAGCCGTGACCCTGTGCAACACCATCCTGCGCAACGGCTTCGACGCATACATCATCAACCCGCGCCTGCAACTGCAGTTGATCAGGGAAGGCGGCCCCCGAGAGCTGGATATCGCCACGGACATGACCGTGGACGACCTCATGAAGCTCTTCCCGCAGACCATGACCGGCCGGGAGTCCTACGTCACCGCCGAACTGCACGAGAAGGACATCCACTATCGCTTCTACCCCAGCAACATGGTGGAAAGCTCCCATCCGGAATCCACGGTCCTGCACTGCACCGAGCGCATGATGCAGGCCCTGGGCCCGGCCCGGCGTCAGACCCTGGGGCTGGCCTGCTCCTTCACCCCCCGCAGCCAGGACATGTACGAAGGGTTCAACGACCTGGCCGGGGGCGAAGTCAGCTTCCTGGGCGTGCCCGACGAGACCCTCAAGGGCAACCTGCTGCTGGGCATCCGGGCCATGCGCTTCGCGGCCAACTACCACCTGCCCATCGAGCCCAACACCTGGATGAGCATCGTGCGCAACGCCCGGCGCCTCCTGGACTACCTCTCCGTGAACGACATCATGGACGAATGGCGCAAGGTGGACGCCGAGAACATGCACCACTTCGTGCGCATGCTCTTCGACAGCCAGCTGCTGCACGGCCTCATCCCCGAGGTGGCGGCCCTGACCCGGGTGAACCAGTCCCGCGCGGACCAGAGTGGCACCGAGACCGTGTTCGAGCACACCCTGGCCGCCATGAGCCACTACCCCGAAGAGCTGCCCTACGACTGGTACGGCTGCATGGCCCTGCTCTTCCACGACGTGGGCAAGCTCTACACCGCCGAATGCATCGAGGGGCAGTGGGTCTTTGCCCAGCACCCTCAGGTGGGCGCGCGTCTCACCCGCAAGATCCTGCAGCGCTTGCGCTTCAGCCCCGAAGACGTGGACCTCATCTGCCACCTGGTGCGCTACCACACCCGCTTCAACCCCATGCTCACGGACAAGGGCATCCGGCGCTTCAAGGCCCTGGACCAGTACCCCCGGATCATGGAAATGGCCCGGGCCAACATCAAGGCCCGCAACGGCAGCTACGTGTCCTTCAACCACAACATGAAGATCATGGAGCGGGCCGACGAACCAGAGGAGATGCTGGAACCGCTGCTCAACGGCAACGAGATCATGGACTTCGCTGGACTGCACCCCGGCCCCATGGTGGGCGTGATCCGCGAGGCCCTGCTCCAGGCCCAGATCAGGGGCGACGTGACCTCCGTGCCCGAGGCCGTGGAGTTCGTCTGCCGCTACAAGGATAAGGAAACCCACGGGAAATGAGCAATTCCGGGGGCAATCTGCTGGAGCTGGACCTCCCGGAGCTGGAGGCCTACGTCCGGGGGCTGGGGGAGCCAGCCTTCCGGGGCCGCCAGCTCTGGCAATGGCTCTGGCAGAAAGGCGCCGCGAGCTTCGGGGAGATGACCAACCTCTCCAAGGCCCTGCGCGCCCGCCTGGAGGCCGAGGCCTCCATCGGCCTCCCCCGGATTGTCACCACCCGGGGCAGCGAGGACGGCACCAGCAAGCTGCTGCTGGAGCTGGCGGACGGGGAGCGCATCGAGTGCGTGCTCATCCCGGAGCGGCGCCACACCACGCTCTGCCTCTCCACCCAGGTGGGCTGCGCCATGGGCTGCCTGTTCTGCAGCACGGGGCGCATGGGCTTCACCCGCAACCTGAGCGCGGGGGAGATTCTGGGGCAGGTGCTCCTGGCCCGGCGCTTCCTGGCGGAGCAGGGACTGGATGCAGAGCGCCCCTTGCGCAATGTGGTCTACATGGGCATGGGCGAACCCCTGAACAATCTCGCGGCCACGCTCAAGAGCCTGGCCGTGCTCACGGACTCCCAGGGGCTGGACTTCTCCACCCGCCGGGTCACGGTCTCCACCGTGGGGCTGCTCCACGGCCTGCCCGAGCTGGGCGCCTCGGGACTGGCCAGCCTGGCCGTGTCCCTGCACGCCCCCACCCAGGAACTGCGGGCCCGGCTCATGCCCAAGGCCGCGGCGGCCGCGCCCCTGGACGCGCTCATGGCGGCGCTGGACACCTACCCCCTGCGCCCCCGCCAGCGGATCACCTACGAATACATTCTCATCCGGGGGCTCAACGACTCGGCCCAACACGCCAAACAGCTGGTACGCCTGCTGGGGCAACGCAAGGCCAAGGTCAATCTCATCGCCTGCAACCCCGCCCCCGAGGATAGCCAGGGCTTCGAGCCGCCGGACGAGGGCCGCATCGAGGCCTTCATGGCGGAATGCAGCGCCCGGGGGCTCACCGTGCTCTTGCGTAAAAGCAAGGGGCGCGATATTGCCGCGGCCTGCGGACAGTTGAAAGCCGCGCACGGATAGCTTAGGAAGACAACGCGAGAGGGAAACCCTTTACAAAGGGTTCTCCCCCTCGCGCTCCCCCTTCCCAAACGTTTTGTTTGAAACCGCTCCATTGGAAGTATCTGTCGCTGCCGGACAGGAACCGATGCGAGCCGAGGTCCCGGGGCCTGCGGCGCCCTGCAACCCGCCCGGAATGGACATCTTCGGGCACAAGACCTGTTGTTTCGAGGCAGTACATGGACTTTACACCGGATTTCGCCAAGCAGGGCGGCCTGGTGCCCGCCATTGCCCAGGATGCGGCCACGGGCGAGGTGCTCATGCTCGCCTATGTCAACGAGGAAGCCTATCGCAAGACCCTGGAAACCGGCGAGGCCCACTACTGGAGCCGCAGCCGCAACTGTCTCTGGCACAAGGGCGGCACCTCGGGCCACGTGCAGCGCATCAAGGCCATCCGGCTGGACTGCGACGCCGACACCCTGGTCTATCTGGTGGAGCAGGTGGGAGGCGCTGCCTGCCACACCGGCTATCGCAGCTGTTTTTATCGGGAATGGAAAGACGGCAGGGCCTCGCTCTGTTCGCCGCTGGTTTTTGATCCCAAGGAGGTCTACAAATAAATGTCCGAGGACAAATTTCTCAAGATCGGCATCCCCAAAGGCTCGTTGCAAGACGCCACCATCAGCCTGTTCGCGCGTTCGGGCTGGAAGATCCGGCAGCACCACCGCAACTACTTCCCGGAGATCAACGACCCCGAGTTGCAGTGCTCCATGTGCCGCGCCCAGGAGATGTCGGTCTACGTGCAGGACGGCACCATGGACTGCGGCCTCACGGGCAAGGACTGGATCCTGGAAAACGCCTCGGACGTGGTCATCGTCTCCGACCTGATCTACTCCAAGGTGAGCAACCGCCCCGCAAAGTGGGTGCTGGCCGTGGCCGGGGATTCTCCCTACAAGCGCCCCGAGGACCTGGCGGGCAAGAAGATCGCCACGGAGCTGCGCAACTTCACCGAGAGCTATTTCCGTAACGCCGGGATTCCGGTGGAAGTGACCTTTTCCTGGGGCGCCACCGAGGCCAAGGTGGTGGAAGGCCTGGCCGACGCCATCGTGGAGGTCACCGAGACCGGGACCACCATCAAGGCCCACGGCCTGCGCATCATCGCCGAGCTGCTGCAGACCAACACTCAGTTCATCGCCAACAAGAAGGCCTGGGAAGACCCCTGGAAGCGGCAGAAGATCGAGAACATCAACCTGCTGCTGCACGGCGCCCTGCGGGCCGAGAAGCTGGTGGGGCTCAAGATGAACGTGCCCGAGGAGCGCATCACCACGGTGATGGACATGCTGCCCAGCCTGACCTCGCCCACGGTGGCCAACCTCTACAACAAGGACTGGCTGTCCATCGAGATCGTGGTGGACGAGGGCATCGTGCGCGACCTCATCCCGCGCCTGCGCGCCGCCGGAGCCGAAGGCATCATCGAATACGCCCTGAACAAGGTGGTTTGAGGCGCGACACCGCCCCAAGCCCTGAGCGCAACGAGGGGAGACCTGCCCGGGTCTCCCCTTTTTTCATGGCTGGGCCTGCCCCCCTGCAGGGCGAACCGCGCTCACGGTCAATGGGCCGGATTGCGGGCCTTGACCTGTCCTGCGTTTTCACGCACAAAAACGGGAAGGTGTACTCCGCAGGCCGCAGTGCCGGACCCTCGTGTCCGGCGAGCCCTCCCCTCACCGGGCCTGCCCAAGCCGTCAGGAGGTCTGCCGCATGACCACCGCTCCCTCGTCTTCGGAATCCGCCCCCCGAGGTAGCGCCCTGCTCTGGGTG
>CAZNSV010000201.1:0-6289 GCA_964575775.1 uncultured Desulfovibrionaceae bacterium | reverse complement strand
ACTACATCACCAAACCCTTCCAGGTGGAGGAGGTGCTGGCCCGGGTGCGCACGCATCTGGCCCTGCAGCGGGCCCAGGCCGCCGTGCGCGAGCAGAACCAGACCCGCGCGAGACCCTGGAGCGGCTGCAACAGGCCCAGAACCAGCTCATCCATTCCGAGAAAATGGCGGCCCTGGGCGTGCTGGCCGCCGGGGTGGCCCACGAGATCAACAACCCGCTCAATTTCGTGAAGACCAGCTGCCACGGCCTGGAAAAGGACGTGCGCGACCTCATGGCCATGGTCAGCTTCTGCCGGGCTGCCGTGCCCGAGGAGCAGCGGAGCGCCCTGGCCGCCTTCGAGGCCGAGCTGGACTACCCCACCCTGGTGGCGGAGATCCCGGAGCTGCTTTCCCACATCTTCGAGGGGCTCTGGCGGGCCGGGGACATCGTGAGCTGTCTGCAGGTCTTTTCCCGCAGCGACGAGACCCTGAGCCGGGACATCGACTTCAACGAACTTGTGGAGTCCGTGCTGGTGGTGCTGCACAACCGCTACCGGAACGTGGTGGACATCGAGAAGCGGTTCAGCGAACTGCCCCCCCTCAGTGGCAACCAGGGCAAGCTGAGTCAGGTGGTGATGAACATCCTCAACAACGCCGTGGATGCGGTGGAGAGTGTGCCGGAGCCTTCCCAGCGCCGGATCGTGCTGGCCACCGAGGTTTGCGAACGCGGCGGCGCCCCTTGCGTGGTCCTGCACGTGACGGACAACGGCCCAGGCATGCCGCCGGAGGTCCTGAGCCGTATCTTCGACCCCTTCTATACCACCAAGCCGGTGGGCCGGGGCACGGGGCTTGGCTTGTTCATCGCCAACAATTTGCTTCAGGAGCACCGGGGTGCTATAGAAGTAAGGAGTGCACCCGGTCAGTGGACGACCTTTTCCGTGTTCCTGCCCGCAACCAATGAGGCGACGCCATGAACCCACTGGGCAATGCCAAGAAGCCGGTGGTCCTCTACGTGGACGACGAGCCGGAAAACCTGAACAGCTTCAAGGCGCTGTTCCGGCGCGACTACCGGATCCTGCTGGCCGAATCCGCCCAGCAGGCCCTGGAAATCCTGCGCAACGAAGAGGTCCACGTGCTGGTCACGGACCAGCGCATGCCCAGCATGTCCGGCGCGGCCCTACTGGAACGGGTGGCCGCCGAGTTCCCCGACGTGCTGCGCTACATGCTCACGGGCTACAGCGATTTCGACCCCCTGGTGGACGCCATCAACAAGGGGCAGGTCCAGGGATACTTCTCGAAACCACTGAATCCCAACGAATTCTACCAGCGGGTGGGCAAGGGGCTGGAGAATTGTCTGCTGCGGGAGCGCAACGAAATGCTCTTGACCGAGCTCCAGAAGAGCCAGGTCCTGCTCAAGTAGGCCCATGCCCTGGCCCAGATCGGCATCTGGAACTGGGACCTGGAAACCGACTGCGTGCAGTGGTCCGAGGAGCTTTGGGGGATTGCCGGGCGCATGCCCGATGCCCAACCGCTGACCTTTGCCCGGGCCGCCGGATTCTTCACCCTGGAGAGCCGCAACCGGCTGCAGGCCGTGGTGGACCAAGCCTTGAGCTGCGGGGACCCCTACCAGCTGGAAATGGAGCTCTTCCGCCCGGACCGGAGCCAGCGCTGGCTCAACGTCTTCGGCGGCCCCACCCGCAATGGGGAGGGGCACATCGTGGGGTTGCACGGCACCGTGCAGGACATCACGGAGCGCAAGAGGGCCGAGACGGCCCTGCGCAAAGCCATGGAGAGCGCCGAGGCCGCCAACCAGGCCAAGTCCGAATTCCTGGCCAACATGAGCCACGAAATCCGCACCCCCCTCAACGGCATCATGGGCATGCTCCAGCTCATTCGCGGCACCAGGCTGGCCACGGAACAGCAGGAGTACGTACTCACGGCCCTGCAATCCTGCAAGCGGCTGTCCGGGCTCCTGTCCGACTTCCTGGACCTCTCGCGCATCGAGTCCGGCAAGATGATCATCCAGCGCCGCCCCTTGGCCTTGGGCGAGCTCTTCAGCCAGATGGAGGACCTCTTTCTGCCCAGCGCCAAGGAGGCCGGGCTCGAGCTCAGCTTCAGCCTCGACCCCGCCCTGCAGCTGCAACTTCTGGGCGACCCCACCCGGGTGCAGCAGATCCTGGTCAACCTCATCGGCAACGCCCTGAAGTTCACCCCCAAGGGGAGCGTCAGCGTGGAGGCCGTGCCCCTGCCCCGGGTCAAGGCCGGGGAGTACCGGGTGCTCTTCAGCGTGACCGATACCGGCATCGGCATTGCCGAAGACATGCTCCACAAGCTCTTCCAGCCCTTTTCTCAAGTCAGCGAGGGCTTCACCCGCAAGTACCAGGGCGCGGGGCTCGGGCTGGCCATCTGCCGCCACCTGGTGGAACTCATGGACGGCAGCATTGCCGTGGACAGCGAGCCCGGGGTCGGCACCGTCATCCACTTCAGCCTCCCCTTCGGTCTGCCGGCCCAACAGACGGTGGAGCCCGAAGCGCCTTCCCAGGAGCAGGAATGGACCACCCCGGGCGCCAAGCCCCCTGCCCTGGCCGGACTCTCCATCCTCGTGGCCGAGGACGACGAGGTCAGCGGACTGGTGGCCGCCAAGCTGTTGCAGATCGCCGGGGCCAAAGCCTGGGTGGTGGGCGACGGGGAGCAGGCCCTCAAAGCCCTGAGCCTGGAGCGTTTCGACCTGGTGCTCATGGACGTGCAGATGCCGGTGCTGGACGGGGTGGAGGCCACCAAGTCCCTTCGGGCGGGGCATGCCGGGGCGCACGCCAAGGACCTGCCCGTCATCGCCATGACCGCCTATGCCATGGCCGGGGACAAGGAGACCTTCCTCGCGGCGGGCATGAACAGCTACGTCGCCAAGCCCGCCACCATCAACGAACTGGTGCGAGCCGTCCAGGAGGTCTTGGGGCGCGCCGACTGACCCGCGCCCCCGGCTCCGTCTCAGCCCTCGGGCAGCTGGAACGACGCCCAGCAACGCCGCGTGGCCCTGGCCAGCGCCGTGCCCCTGGTTGCGGCCAGCACGGCCCGCAGATCCGCCGGGGTGTCCACGTCCCGCAGCCGGGGCAGCAGCCCCGTTTTTTCCGGGCGCCCGCTCCTGGCCAGGGTGGCGGCCAGCACCCGCCCCGTGCTCCAGGGTACGCCCGCGAACAGCCTGTGCGCTCGGGGATAGTCCCGGCGCAATCCCACCAGATAGTACCCCCCGTCCAGGGCCGGGCCCAGCACCAGCTCCTTGCGCGCCAGCAGGCGCCAGGCCTCGCGCAACACCTCGGGGGGCAGGTGCGGCAGGTCCGTGCCGATGAGCAACGCCCGCTCCGCGCCCTCGGCAAAGGCCCCGGCCAGGGCATTGTGCATGCGCGCCCCAAGGTCCGCCCCGGATTGGGAGCGCAACGCCCCGGAATCCAGGCCCAGCCAGGCCGCATAGCGCCCCGCGTCCGCGCCCGGCGCGGTGCAGACCAGGGCCCGGGCTCCGGCGTTGTGCACAGCGTCCAGCACGTCGCGCACAAAGGCCCGGTACAGAGCCGTGGCCCGCGGCACGCCCAGCCCCTCGGGTCCGGAGGCCAGGCGGGTCTTCACCGCCCCCGGACACGGATACTTGCAGAACACCAGCACCAAGGGGCGCGCGGTCATCTCAATCCCCCTGCCGCCGGTACCACAGGGCCAGGGCCTCGGGCGGCACGCCGAGGTTGTAGCCCAGGCGCAGCAGGATGTTGCGCAGGGCGCAGCGCAGCACCCCCAGCTCCTGGTAGCGCCGGGCCGAGGTCCAGGCCCGCTGGGGCAGGAGCACGATGCGCCCCCCTTTGCGTCGCAGCCGGCGCATGAATTCCAGGTCTTCCATCAGGGGCAGGTGCGCGAAACCGCCCAGGTCCAGATAGGCTTCGCGCCGCAGGAACAGGGCCTGATCCCCGAACGGCTCCCGACTCAGGCGGCAACGCAGGTTGGCGCACCAGGCCACTACCCGGAGCGCCGCCCCTTGCAGTGGGCTCGCGCCGCGCTGGCAATAGCCCAATGCGAATGCCCCCCCGACGATGTCGGGCGCGGCCAGGGCTTGCACCACCGCGCCAAAGGCCCCGGGTTCCAGCTCCGTGTCCGCGTGCAGGAAGAGCAGCAGCTCCCCTGCGGCGGTCCGGGCGCCCAGGTCCAGCTGTCGCCCCCTTCCGGCCGGGGAGTGCAACAGCCGCAGCGTCACGCCCGCTGCCGCGCAGGTTTCCCGCACCCCGCGCCCCGCGTCGCTGTCCAGCGCGGCCAGGGTCAGGGCTTCGGGGTCTCCGTCCACCACCAGGACTTCCACGGCGCAGAGCTCGGGGCAGGCCAGGGCCTGGGCCAGGACCTGGCGCAGTACGGCGCGGATTCGCGCCTCCTCGCGGTACACGGGCACGACCACGGACAGCAGCGGCGGGCGTTCGGCCATGCCCCCGTCACTCCTTGTCGAGCCTGGGTTCGGGCGTCAGCCCCCGTCGGCCGCGAAACCAGGCCAGGGTCCACTTGGCCAGCAGGGGGAAGAGCCCCAGGAGCACGAAGGCGATGAGCAGGCCCGGGGAGAGGATCCCGGCCGGGGACTCCAGCCGCCCCAGCTCCGTGCCCGCGTTGAGGTAGACCACGGTGCCGGGCAGCATGCCCAGCTGGGAGACCCAGTAGAAGGTCCTCAGGGGCATGCGGGTCAGCCCCATGGCCAGGTTGATGACCACGAAGGGCACCGCCGGAATCAGGCGCAGGGTGAAGAGGTAAAAGGCACCTTCCCGGGCCACCCCTGTGTTGATGCGTTGCAGGCGGTGGCCGAAGCGCCCCTGCACCCAATCGCGCAGGAAATAACGCGCCAGCAGGCAGGCCAGGGGGGCGCCGATGCTGGAGGCAAAGGAGACCAGGAGCAGGGAGGTCCAGAAACCGAAGAGCGCGGCCAGGGCCAGGGAGAGCATCGCGGCACCGGGCAGGCTCAGGGCCGTCACCAGGACGTAGCAGACGAAGGCCCCGGCCAGGGTGGCCAGGGTGTGCGCCTCGTAATAGGCCCCGAACGCGGCCTGCTGCGCCTTGAGCTGCTCGAAGCTCAGCCAGCGCTGCAGATCCAGGGCAAAGAAGAGCCCCGCCAGCAACAGCAGCACTCCGGCCAGGCCAACCTTGCGGATCGTCTTGCGGTGCATCCGCACCCTCCTTGATGGTGCTCGCCCCTGCCCAGATCAGGCATAGGGCACGCCCCGCTTTTTCCCCTCCAGGGGCGGGTTGAAGTAGCCGAACTCCAGCCAGGGTGCCGCCCGGGTCAGGCGCTTGAGAAAATGGGCCAGGCCCGTGCTGGGGCCGGAGGTCCAGGGTGCGGCCAGGGCCAGATAACGCTCCGGGTCCAGGTTCAGGTTGCGCAGCTGGATGAAGTCCACGCGGTGCTGCGTCACCAGCTGTTCCAGGGCCTCCAGCTCCGCCTCCGTGTCCGTGACGCCCGGGAAGTAGAGCAGGTTCAGGGACACGAAGAGGCCCAGCTCCTTGGCGCAACGGATGCTCTCCGCCACGTCCGCGAAGCCGTAACTCCTGGGGCGATAATAGGCTGCGTAGAGCTCCGGACGGGCACTGTTCAGGCTCACCCGGATGGCGTCGAGGCCCGCCGCGGCCAGGTCGGGCAGGGTTCCGGGCAGGGAGGCGTTGGTGTTGATGTTCACCGTGCCGTGCCCGCCCTGCTTGCGGAATTCCCGCACAGCCTCGGTGATGCGCTCGGCCTCGGTGAGGGGTTCGCCCTCGCAGCCCTGGCCGAAGGAAAACACGGGGCGCGCTTCGTGCCGCCCATGCTCCAGCATGAGCTCGCACAGCTCCTGCACCGTGGGCGTGAAGCCGATGCGCTGCTGTGTGGCGGGAAAGCCGGATTCCTCGGGTTGCAGGGAAATGCAGCCCACGCAGGCCGCGTTGCAGGCCCTGGACGTGGGCAAGGGGGCCTCGTAACGCCCCAGACAGAGATTGCGCGCCGCGGGGCAGCAGTTGCCCAGGGCGCAGTTGGTCAGGTGCCGGACCAGCCGGTTGCCGGGCAGCTGCTTGAGTAGGCGCTCGGCGCCCTGGCGGATGCGCTTCTTGCCGATGCCGGAAAAGACCTGCCGGCGGTCCATGTCCACCCGCTTGGCCGTGACGTAGAACCGCCCCTGCGCGTAGCCCACGGCGGCATAGGCGAAGAGGGGCAGTGTCGGCGGAGGGCAGGCGGAGTCCTGGGCGGTTATGAACGCAGCCTGGGCGCTGAGGGTATGCCCGGGGGCGATGAAGGCCGCCACGGCCGGCACGATCAGCTTCCAGCT
>CAZNSV010000200.1:0-6308 GCA_964575775.1 uncultured Desulfovibrionaceae bacterium | reverse complement strand
AGGGCCGTCTGCATGGCCTTGCCCGTGGCGTCCTGATGCACGGCCACCAGACAGGGCACGCCGCCGCCTTCGGTATAGACCCGGCGCACCAGGTGCCCCGGTCCCTTGGGCGCCACCATCACCACGTCCACGTCCTTGGGGGGCACGACCTGGTTGAAATGGATGTTGAAGCCGTGGGCGAAGAAGAGGGTCTTGCCGGGGGCCAGGTTGGGCGCCACGGACTCGGCATAGACCTGGGCCGCGTGCTGATCCGGCACCAGGATCATGATGCAGTCGGCCTTGGCGGCGGCGTCCGCGGCACTCATGGGGGCGAAGCCGTGCTCCTTGGCCAGCTCATAGTTCCTGCCGCCGGGGCGCTGGCCGATGATCACGTTGAGGCCCGAGTCCCGCAGGTTCTGGGCGTGGGCGTGCCCCTGGCTGCCATAGCCGATGACGGCTATGGTTTTGTCTTGCAAAAGGGAGAGATCCGCATCCTGCTCGTAGTAGACTTTCATTGTGACTCCACACGTCTGTTGCGCGCCGCTCACTAGGCTAGCGGGGGCGCGGTGAAACGAAACAGCCCTGGCGGGCCGGGGCGGAGGCGGAAACCGATCCGCACCGCCTTGCGGCCACAGGGGTCAACTGTCGATCTGCATGCTGCGCTTCAGGGCCACGGTGCCCGTGCGGGCGATTTCCTTGATGCCGAAGCGTTGCAGCAGGTTCACGAGTGCCGAAAGCTTGTCGTGGTCGCCGGTGACCTCGATGGTCAGCTCGGTGCCGGAGATGTCCACCACCTTGCAGCGGAAGATTTCCACCACGCGCAGCACCTCCGCGCGCTTGGCGTCGTCGGCGCTGACCTTGATGAGCATCATCTCCCGCTGCACGGCCTGGACCTCGGTGAGGTCCACCACCTTGATCACGGTGACCAGCTTGCGCAGCTGCTTGACGATCTGCTCGATGATCTGGTCGTCGCCGGTGGTGGTGATGGTCATGATGGAGACGTTTTCTTCCAGGGTCGGACCCACGTTGAGGGTCTCGATGTTGAAGCCGCGTCCGGAGAAGAGCCCGGAGATGCGCGAGAGTACGCCGGGTTCGTTTTCCACGAGAACGGAAAGCACATGTCGCATGGTCGGGAGCCTCCTAGACGAGCAGCATATCGGTGAGGGAGGCGCCGGCCGGCACCATGGGGTACACGTTCTCCTCGCGGCTGACGTGTACGTCCACCACCACGGTTTTGGGCAGGGCAAAGGCCTCGCGCAGCACCGGTTCCACTTCCTCGGGCCTGGTGACCCGGTACCCGGCGGCGCCGTAGGCCTCGGCCAGCTTCACGAAGTCGGGCTGCGCGTCCATGCAGGTGGCGCAGTAGTTGCGCTTGTAGAAGAGCTCCTGCCACTGGCGCACCATGCCCAGGTACCCGTTGTTGAGGATCACGATCTTCACCGGCAGGTTGTTGCACACGGCGGTGATCAACTCCTGGATGTTCATCTGGATGGAGCCGTCTCCGGCCACGTCGATGACCAGCTTGTCCGGGAAGGCCATCTGGGCGCCAATGGCCGCGGGCAGGCCGTAGCCCATGGTGCCCAGGCCGCCGGAGGTCAGCAGGGTGCGCGGGGTGTGAAAGTTGTAGAACTGGGCCGTCCACATCTGGTTCTGCCCTACCTCGGTGGCGATGATGGCCTGCCCCTTGGTGAGTTCGTAGATCTTCTCAACCACGAACTGGGGCTTGACGCGCTCGTCCGGCAGGCGGTTGTAGGTCAGGGGGTGGGTGTCCATCCATTGGCGCACCTGGTCCAGCCAGGGCTGGTGGCGGGTCTTCCAGTCCACGTCCGCGTACTTGGACTGCACCACCTGCCTGAGCCCCTTGAGGGCTTCGCGGCAGTCGCCCACCACGGGCACGTCCACGCGCACGTTCTTGCGGATGGAGGTGGGGTCGATGTCCATGTGGATGATCTTGGCCTCGGGCGCGAAGGTGGACAGTTTGCCCGTGACCCGGTCGTCGAAGCGGGCACCCACGGCGATGATCAGGTCGCAGTGGGCCACGGCCATGTTGGCGGCGTAGGTGCCGTGCATGCCCAGCATGCCCAGCCAGTAGGGCTCGCAGCCCGGGTAGGCCCCCAGGCCCATGAGGGTGGCCGTCACTGGCACGGCCATGTCGTTGGCCAGGTGGCGCAGGTCCTCGTGGGCATTGGAGTTGATCACGCCCCCCCCTACATAGAACAAGGGGCGCTCGGCCTCGTGGATCAGCTCCGCGGCCTTGCGCAGTTGTTGCTGGTGGGGCACCACGGTGGGGTTGTAGCTGCGCATGACCACGGCGTCGTCGTCGGGGTAGACGAATTCGCAGACCCGCTGCAGCAGGTCCTTGGGCAGGTCGACGAGAACGGGGCCCGGCCTGCCGGAGCGGGCCAGGTAAAAGGCGCGCCGCACGGTCAGCGCCAGCTGCTCCACATCCTTCACCAGATAATTGTGTTTGGTGCAGGGGCGGGTGATGCCCACGATGTCCACTTCCTGGAACGCATCGTTGCCGATGAGCGGCGTGGGCACCTGGCCCGTGAGCACCACGATGGGGATGGAGTCGCAGTAGGCGTTGGCGATGCCGGTGACCGTGTTGGTGGCGCCCGGGCCGGAGGTGACCAGGGCCACGCCGGCCTTGCCCGAAGCCCGGGCATAGCCGTCGGCCATGTGCACCGCGCCCTGCTCGTGCCGGACCAGGATGTGCTTCAGCTGCTGGTACTCCGGTAGCACGTCGTAGATGTCGATGACCGCGCCGCCCGGATAGCCGAAGAGGACATCCACGCCTTCACGAATCAGGCATTCCATAAGGATACGGGCCCCGTTCAGTTGCATCTTAGCCCTCCCTGGTCGCGTAACGATCCAAGATGAGTTGTATTTTCGTCTTGCCGCTGAGCTTCTTCTTCTTGATGTCCTTGACGACCTTTTCTTCGCTGGGCGACAGGAATGACTTCTTTTCCAGCTTTTCGAGCTGCTGCTCGTACAAGAGATGCTCCTCCCACAAGGTCTTTAGCTCCGCATCATGCTGGGAGTACTTTTCCAGCAACTCGATGTCACGCTGTTCCATGGAGGCGTCTCCTTTGGTTAAGAGGTTGTCTGTGAGGCCTGGAGCAACGCGTGCCAGGCCGGTTCTTCCGGATTTTCGATGAGCAGGACCTTGCTCCTGCTGCTCTGCCCGCTTTCCAGGCGCACCTGACTGGCGCGCAGGCCCAGGAGTTCGGCCACGAAGCGGGTCACCGCCTTGTTGGCCTTGCCCTCCACGGGCGGGGCCTGGATCTTGAGGCGCAGGCGCCCCTCGTGGGGGCCCAGCACCTCGCTGCGTTTGGCCCCCGGCTGGACCCAGAGGGTCAGCAGCCATTGCCGTGGTCCGGCGGGTCGGACATAGACAGGGCGCTGGGCGCCACCGTTGCGGCTGTTCTCAGCCCGGTCCGTCGTGGCTGGAGATTGTGCGTCCACTGTCAAAGAACCCACGGCTGTCCGCAACGACGGGTCTAGAGCGCCTGTTTCATGGAAAAGGCCAGTTCCATGAGCGATTGCACCAGAAAGAGCTTGGCGAACTGGATGGCCAGCAGCACCACGATGGGCGACAGATCGATGCCGCCGATGGAGGTGAAGGGCAGCCAGCGGCGTACCTGGTAGAACACCGGCTGGGTCAGGTTGCGCAGAATCCGGACGATGGGGTTGTAGGGGTCGGGATTCACCCAGGATAGCAGGGCGGAAATGATCACGATCCAGAAATACAGGGTCAGAACCACGTTACAGACGGCTGCAACCGCTTGCAGCAAATTGGCAACTACGAACATCCGGCCTCCTTGGGTCCGCGCCGTTGCGGCGATGATCCGCAACCTTGACGCTATTCTTCATGCCTTCGATCAAAGAATCAAGAAAAAAAACGGCCAAACCATCCAACTCCGGGAGCGTTCAGGGCAGGCTGCTGTGGCGGCCCAGGGTCGCGGCCACGTCGCCTTGGGCCGTGCTGGGCAGCCGCAGCCCCCGGGACAGACTCCAGAAGTCCTCGATGTGCAGCGCCGCCTGCAGGTACGGGTTCTTGTAGGCCCAGAAGGGCACCCCCGCGGCGGAAGCCGTGCGGGCGTCCACAATGGAGTCGCCCACAAAGGCCACCTCGTTCTTCCGCAGCCCCCAGCGTCCCAGAATCATGTGCAGGCCTTCCGGGTGGGGCTTGGCGCAGACGTCGTTGGCCATGACAATGGGCGTAAAATAGCGGTCCAGGCCGAAGCGCGCCACCAGCCAGCTCATGGTGCTGGTGCGGTTGGTGTTGATGCCCAGCTTGTAGCCCTGGCGCTTGAGCCCCTGCAGCATGTGGTACAATCCAGGCTCCGGCTGCAGATGGGGCAGGATCTCGCCCAGGTAGTCCACGTCCGCCCGGGCCCGGGGCAGCTCCTCCCACAGTTCGGCAGGCACGACGTAGGCCAGGGACTGCTGCACGGCATGGGCGTGGACGTAGGCTTCCTGCTTGGGCGTCATGGGGCCCAGACCCAGCCGCTTGCGAATGGCGTTGTAATACAGTCTGTTGGAGTGCAGCGAGTCGAACAGCACTCCGTCACAATCGAAAATCAGCCCCTTGATGTCCGCGAACAGGGCAGGGGGGGTCAAGGCGTTCAGCATGATCATGCGGTGGCTCCGGGATTCGCGTCGGCAGTGGGGGGGGTGGAGTCAGAGGCGCTTCCGGCCAGCAGGGTCGCGGGCACTACCACGCGGAAACTGCGCTCCAACCAGGGTTTTTCGGGCAGGGGGCGGTCCGCCCCGGTGAGCTGTCGGCCGGTGGCCCGGGCAACGAGCAGGGCGGCGTCCTGTCCGGACAAGCGCTCTTGCAAGGGATCCTGGTCATCCAGAGAGGCGAAGCGCAGTCCCGCCTCAGCCCAGAACGCCGCGAGACGCGGGTCCTCGCTGTAGAGCGCGGCACCCTCCGGCACAAAGGCCAGCATGGCTGTCACGTTCTCCACACAGGGCAGGGCGGCGGCGTCCTCTTCGGTCAGCAGGGGGGTGGACAAGCCCGACAGACCGGCAGCCGCCAGGGGCGTGCCGGTTACGTCACCATCCTCCAGCCCCAAGGCCTGACCGAAGCGGGCGTATTGCGCGCTGAAATCGCGGTCCAGACCGGCCAGTTCCGCACAGCGCTCCTCCAGGCTCAGGGCCAGGAGCAGGGCCAGCTGGGCCTGTTGCAACCCGGCCGCCAGGCGTTCCTGGGCCGTGGGCTCCGTTTTCTGGGTCTGGGAAGCGAAGCGGGCAATGTCGTCCAGTTCTCCGGGGCGCAAGCCCCCGACACCCTGCAGTTTCTGAGCGGACTCGGCAGCCGCCACCGCGGCCAGTTGCCCGGCGCTCTCGAACTGCATGCCGTAGGCCACCATCTCCCGCAGCCAGGCCTTGGCTTCTCTCGGGGGCAGGGGCAGATTGTCCGGGTGCCAGAAGGCCCGTTGTCCGGTCTCGGGGGCAGCGGCAGGCGTATCCGTGCCGCGGGGATCGAAAAGCAATACCCCCGACGGCACACCGGCGGGGAGCAGCGCGGCGTGCAGCCGGGGGGCGTACACCACGAGTGTTTCGGTCGTCTCCTGCTCCATCGTTTCCTCTCTTGCAAAAAATCGTTGTTGCCCGGTCCGGCCTGGTTGCCGCACAGGTTGCCGCGCCCTGGCTCAGGAGGCCTCGGCCCTGGGCTTGTGCAGAAACTTGTCGCAGACGCCTCCGCAGTCCGGCAGGGAGAGGATGCACAGCCCGGCCCAGGAATGCAGGCAGTGCAGCACGTCTTCGTCCTCGCCCGGAAGCTGCTCGGGGGTCGGCAGATAGTGTTCGCAGGGGGCGGGTTGCTGCAACATGCCGCCCAGCCGTTCTCCCCAGATGCGGGTGGCCAGCCCCAACTCCAGTTGAAAGTTTTCGGCCTGGGCCAGGAACTTGTCGTAGGCCCTTTCCCACTCGCGCAGCACCTGGCAGCGCCATTGCAGGTGCAGGCCGGGGTTGCGCCGTTCTTCCAGGAGGCAGTGCCCCTGCAGATAGTGCAGGCAGTGCACCCCGGGCAACGGTGTGATCTTCGTGCTCATGCTGTCTCGATTCCCTGTCCGGAACAGGCGGGGCAGGGGTTCTGACCCCGTGGCCACAGTTCCGGGGCGCTCTCTTGGCAGACGACGGCATGATACGGACCTTGGCGCCGATATGCAAGACAACCGCGCGCGACAACCATGGTGATTCGGTTTCCGGCTGTCCGGGGTCCGGCGGCGGGGGGGGCGAAAAAAAATGCCGTCTCCGGCCATTTACCCCGGGCCCGGCTTGACGTATAAGCAACGTTTGCATGACGCACACAAGGGCAT
>CAZNSV010000199.1:0-6395 GCA_964575775.1 uncultured Desulfovibrionaceae bacterium | reverse complement strand
GGGTTCGGAAGGATTGGACGGTATCTGGTGCGGCTCATGGCCGAGGGCAACGACGTGGAAGTGGCGGCCATCAACGCCCGGGCCGGAAACTACGAGCTGGCGCACCTGCTCAAGTACGACTCCTGCCACGGCACCTTCAAGGCCGAGGTCTCCAGCAACGACGAGGGCATTCTGGTCAACGGCAAGCTGATCAAGGTCACGCGCAAGGGGCTGGGCGAATGGGACTGGAAGGGCCTGGGCGTGGACATCGCCGTGGAGACCACGGGCAAGGTCAAGGACCGGGCCGGGCTGCAGCAGCACATCGACTGCGGCGCCACCAAGGCCATCGTGTCCGCCCCCGCCAAGGACATGGACTTCACCGTGGTCATGGGCGTGAACCACCAGCTCTATGACCCGGCCAAGCATTTCTGCATCTCCAACGCCAGCTGCACCACCAACTGTCTGGCTCCGGCGGCCAAGGTGGTGCACGAGAACTTCGGCATCGAGCACGGGCTCATGACCACGGTGCACTCCTACACCATGAGCCAGCGCATCCTGGACGGCTCCCACAAGGATCTGCGCAGGGGGCGCGCGGCGGCCCTGTCCATGATCCCCACCACCACCGGCGCGGCCAAGGCCACGGCCGAGGTCATTCCGGAACTCAAGGGCAAGCTGGACGGCATGGCCATCCGAGTGCCCACGGCCAACGTCTCCCTGGTGGACCTGGTCTGCGAGCTGCAGAAGCCCACGGACGCCGCCACGGTGAATGCGGCGCTCAAGGCCGCCAGCGAGGGCCCCATGAAGGGCAACCTGGGCTACTGCGACCTGCCGCTGGTGTCAGTGGACTACATGGGCAGCACCTACGGCGGCGTGGTGGACGCCCTGGTGACCACGGTGCAGGACAAGAAGCTGCTCAAGCTGCTCATCTGGTACGACAACGAGGCCGGCTTCACCAACCAGCTGCTGCGCCTGATCCGCATGGTGGCCGCCAGCCTGTAGGGCGCGCCCCGGGCAACGACACGCGAACCTCGGCAGGGGTGTAGGCTCCCGCTGTGAACGAAGAAGGGGCTCCTGGGAGCCCCTTCTTCGTTGTCACCGTAGTGGCCGAGTCGCGGATTTGTCGTACTCATTTGGGTGAGGGGAAATGCCTAGCCCCCGATGCCGCTCATGCCCTAGCCCCCGATGCCGCTCATGCGCGAGCTGCAGACGGCGGCCTCGCGGGCGTTCTGGGCGGCCTTGGCCAGCAGCTGGTAGCCCAGGGGCTTGTGCCGTCCGGCCAGTTCCAGCACCTTGAGCAGGGCAGTGGGGCCCAACTTGGGGTGACGCAGCAAGGGGCGCAGGCGGTACTGGCGGTCAGAGAACAGGCAGGTGCGCAGGCGGCCGTCGCAGGTGATGCGCAGCCGGTTGCAACTGCCGCAGAAGTGGTCCGAGAGGGGAGAGATGATGCCAAAGCGGCCCTGCCCCCCGGCGATGGCGAACATGCGGGCCGGCCCCATGGTGGCGTCCGTGTCCTGACGGTTGCGCGCCAGGGGGGTGAGGTCCGCCAGCTCCGAGGCCTGGGCGACGATGTCCTGGGCCGACCAGAAATACTCCTGTTTCCAGGCCGTGCCCTGCCCCATGGGCATGAACTCGATGAAGCGTACGTCCAGGGGGTGCGTGGCGGCAAAGCGTACGAAATCGGCCAGGTCCGCGTCGTTGATGCCGCGCAGGGCCACGGCGTTGATCTTCACCGTGAGCCCCTGGGCCAGGCACTCGTCGATGGCGCGGCGCACGTCGTGGTAGTGGTCCGCGCCGGTGACGGCTTCGAATACGCCCCTGCGCAGGGTGTCCAGGGAGATGTTCACCCGCTCCAGGCCGAATTCCTTGAGTTGGCGGGCCTTGCCCGGCAGCAGGGTGGCGTTGGTGGTCAGGCGCAGATCCAGATCCGGGAAGCGCTTGAAAATCTGCTCCATGAAGCCCAGGGCATTGCGGCGCAGCAGGGGTTCGCCCCCGGTGAGCCGGACCTTGCGCACGCCCAGCTCCCGCACCAGGGCGATGAGTTCCAGCATTTCCTCGTAGCGCAGGAGTTCTTCATGGGGCAGGACTCTCTCGTCCATGTTGCCGCGACAGTAGAGGCACCGCAGGTTGCAGCGGTCGGTGATGCTCAGCCGCAGATAACTGATGCTGCGGCCGTATTGATCTGGCTGCATGGCCCTGTCACTCGTCCTTGGGCAGAAGGTTGTCTATGGTGGGGCGCAACTCCTCCAGGGGCACGTAGCCTTCCTGGCGCATCACCTCCATGCCGTCCTTGTCGTAGAGACGCATCATGGGGATGGAGCGGATCTGCAGGAGTTGCATCAAGTCGGGGTCGGCGATGTAGGTGGGGAAATTCAGCGGTTTCTTTTCCAGATACCGGTCCAGGGTCTTGGGGTCGTAGTCCAGGGAGATGCCCACGATGACCAGCTTCTCCGGGTCCACAGCCTCGCGCAGGGCCAGCAGGTCCGGCATCTCCTTGATGCAGGGGCCGCACCAGGTGGCCCAGAAGTTCACCAGCACCACCTTGCCCTGCTGGGCGATGATGTAGTCCATCAGCCCCTGATAATCCAGCTGGGGCACGCCCCCGGACAGGACGCGACCGGGCAGCAGCAGGAGCAGCAACAGCAGCCAGGCCGCGGTACCGACCAGCCTCTTGCGCATTACGCCTCCTGCAGGGCCGGGCCCATGTTGCGCAGGGCCTGCAGGTCTGCGGGGCGATTGATGTTGAAGAACACCTGCCCCTCTTCCGGTGCATAGGGGAGCTCGTGCCGCAGGGCTTTGGGCAGGGCCGCGCTGAGTTTGTAGCACCCGCCCCGACAGGCGCGCTCCAGAAAGGGCAGGGCCCCGGGCTCGTACACGGCCACCAGGGATTCGATGAACCCGGTGCCTGCCTGCAAAAAGGTGGTCATGACGGCCTGGTCCGGGCGTTGGCCGTGGAAGTCCAGCAGCCGTTCCAGGGTGGCCGCATCCAGCAGGGGCAGGTCGCAGGCGGTGACCAGGAGCGAGGTGTCGAACTCGAGCAGCCCGGCCATGATGCCCCCCATGGGGCCGATGCCCGGTACCGCGTCGGGCAGCCAGGGCGCCTCCACTCCGGGGGTGACTCCGGTGGGATCGGGCCGCGACGGGTCACGCCCCGAGATGACCACCGTGCTGCAGAACCGGCGCAACAGCGCCACGGAGCGGGCCAGGAGCGTGGCTCCGGCCACCGGCAGGAGCACTTTGTCCTGCCCCAGGCGGCGGCTGCGCCCCCCCGCCAATACCATGCCCACCAAGGTTTCCCGAGCCTGCATAACCTGGCTGCCTTGTCAGAGCGTTGAGGGGCACTCCGTAGCGGCAACGGAGCCGACGGGTTGCGGATCCTGCACCAGACCGCGCGAGTCGGTGAACACCGTGAAGCGGATCTCCCGGGCAAAGCCCAGCAGCGTGAGCCCTCCGGCCTTGGCACGGCGCATGCCGCCGCTGGTCACCGCCGAACGGCTGACCATCATGGCGAAGCCCGCGCGCACGGCCTTGGCCACCAGGGACCCCGTGGCCCGGGCCGAGACGAAGAGCACCAGCCCGCGCGGGTCCAGCCCCGCCTCCAGGCAATGCCCGGCCACGCGGTCCAGGCAGTTGTGGCGGCCGATATCTTCCACCCGCTTCACGAAGCGCCTCTCCAGCGGGGCATAGACCGCCATGCGATGGAAGCAGCCCGTGTCGTCCCAGCGCCCCGCGCCTTGAATGAAGTCGGCCATGGCCGCCAAGATGGTCTCCGGCGCCAGTACCGGGCAGGGTGCGACCACCGCTCCCTCGGCATGGGGGCGCGGCTCCAGATGGAAGTCGTCGCCGTCCTGGGCCACCAGCACCGGCCGCTGCCCCTCGGGACAGAGGTCCAGCCAGGCATGCCCCAGGGCCAGGTGCCGCCAGCCGTCACCGCGATCCGGGAAGGCCAGCAGCTCCTTGGGGTCACCCTGCGCCCAGTGCAGGCGCAGGTGCTCTTCGGGGGCGAAGACGTCGTCGAAATCGCGCCAAGCCCCTTCCTTGAACTGACGAAAACGCCGCGTGCAGAGTCCGTGTCCGGGTTCACTGGTCATGGCGTCAGAACCCCCATCCGGACAAGGTGGCCCGGGTGTACCCCTTTTTCGTGGCCAAGATATCCAGGGGCAGGGAGGCCAGATCGTCCAGCAGCGGCAGGAACCGCCGGTCCAGGTTGCGGTAATCCGCCACCTTGATGTAGCGGCGGCAGGTGTTGCAGACGTCCACCCGGAACCCGGGTTCGTCTTCCACCAGATAGAAGCGCAGCTTGTCGAAGTCCTGCTCCGCACAGATGGGGCAGCCCAGGCGCTTGGTCTTGTAAAGGGTCTGGCAGAAGGAGCAGCAGAAATGACGGAAGCCTTCCTTCTCCTCCAGGCTGCCCATGAGCGGCGCGCTGCCGCAGGCGGGGCAATGACCGTGGCTCCAGGCATCGTATTCCTTGAGGGTCGGGGTCATGGCCGCGGCCGCAGCGGCCAGGCTGGGCATCAGGGCGGACTGCACCAGAAAGGCCAGGGTGCGGGGAGCCTGCGGCGTCCGGGCCGCCCAGGCCTCCACCAGGCTTGCATCCTCTTCCAGATACTTGCGGAAGGCCACACCAGGGTCCAGCTCGCCGGCAGCCACGGCCGCGGCGATGGTGCGGGCGGCAGCGCCCAAGGGCTCTTCCTGCGTTGCGAGCAGTTCCAGCAGGCGACCGAACAGGGTCAGGGCCTGGGTGGGGTCGTAGGGGAAGTTTCGGCGCTCCACAAGGGGCACGCCCTGGACCCGGCGGTCCCAGTCCGGCATCTCCTCGGCCGGAGGCGCGGCCACAACGGCCTCTTCCCGGGCTGCCAGCTGCATGGCATAGACTTCGGCCACGAGCTCCAGCAGTGCCGGGGGGAGATGTCCCTTGTCGGTCAGTTCCTTGATGCGCCTCTGCAGGTGTTTGCTTTCTTCATCCGGATGCATGATAATTTGTTCCCCGGGTTGCAGGTGCCTGTTCTTTGAGCCGTCTGCCAGTGTACCGGGTTATGCGAAAAAATCCAGTGGGCTTTGTGTCGGTAAACTTAGTGTTTTATTTCAAACAGATGATGGGGTAATGATGTTTGCAGCAGCAGTCGTTGGGTTCAAGAAGTCCGGCAAGACCACCCTGTGCGAGGCGCTGGGGCGTGTGTTTCAGGAGCAGGGGCTGAACGTGGCGGCGGTGAAGTGCTCGCACCACGAGCGCCTGGACGGACCGGGCACCGACACCGAGCGCCTCGCCAAGGTCTATGCCGCCACGGCGGCCGTGCTGCCCGGGCAGGCCGCCGTGTTCTGGAACAGGAAGCGCTACATCCCGGACCTGCTGCCCCTGTTGGATGCGCAGGGACTCGTGGTGGAAGGGGGCAAGGAGCTGGGCTGGCTGCCCAGGGTCCTGGTGCTGCGGGCGCCCGAGGAGGCTGCGGAACTCGGGCGGGGGCAGGCTCTGTGCACCTTCGGCCCCATCACCACCCCCGATCTGCCTGCCGTGCAGGACGTGCGGGAACTGGCCGCCCTGATCCGGGAGCGTGGGTTCGCGCTGCCCGGACTGGACTGCGGGGACTGCGGCCGCGCGGACTGCGCCGGTCTGGCCCGGGACATCGTGGCGGGCAAGGCCACCCCCGAGAGCTGCCGGGCCCGGCATCCGGAGTGCAGCATCAGCGTCAACGGCGTGCCCTTGTCCATGAACCGCTTCGTGTTCAACATCCTGAGCGGTGGCATCCTGGGCATGCTCAAGGAGCTCAAGGGCTTTGCCCCGGGCACCGTGGAGATCAAGATCGAGAACATCCCTCACTGAGGGCTACTAAAGCAAAGGGGGCGGTCAGGCGCCCCCTTTGTGGCCGCGACCCGGCGCGGGGGTGTTTCAGCTCCAGCGCATTTCGCATTGCAACAAGGCTCTGCCCTGCAACGATATTCCATTGTTGCAGGGACCTGCATCAGAGCATCGAAACATTGCACAGTTACTCTGCGCTAAACCACCTCGAAGCCGATTTTCTTGATGGCCTGGCGGATCTGCTCCAGTTCCACCGGGCTGGCCTCGGTGTATTCCACCTTGCCGCTGCCCAGGTCCACCTTGATGTCCGTGAGGCCGGGAATCTTGCCCAGGGTCTCTTCCACCGAGGTCTTGCAGTGGTTGCAGCTCATGCCTTTCACGGTAATGGCAGCCATGTGTCGCTCCTTTGGGGTTACAGGGACTTGGGAGTGAAGAATCGGAGCCGGAGGGCGTTGCTGACCACGGTGACCGAGGACAGGGCCATGGCGGTGCCCGCCAGCATGGGGTTCAGGGTGGGGCCGCCCCAGACGGCCAACAGCCCGGCGGCCACGGGCAGGCCGATGGTGTTGAAGGCAAAGGCCCAGAACAGGTTCTGCTTGATGTTGCGCATGGTGGCCCG
>CAZNSV010000198.1:0-6395 GCA_964575775.1 uncultured Desulfovibrionaceae bacterium | reverse complement strand
CGAATCCCCAGGCTGTGGACCAGGGACCGGATGTATGTTCCGGCGCCGCACTCTACCCGGAAGCTCACGCGGGGCAGGTCCATGTCCAGGACCTCCGCCCGCGTCACCGTCAACGGTTTCACTTTGACAGGTGTCTCCTTACCTTCCCGCGATAGCTTGTACAAGGGCTTTCCCTGGTGCTTGGCCGCGGAATAGGGCGGGATTTCCTGTGTTTCGTGTGTCGGCCACCCCAGGATGTCGTCCCGCACCGTTTGGGCGTCGAGATGCTCCCAGGGGGCTTCGAAATGTTCGAGCCCTTCCAGGTCGTAGGTTTCGGTGGCCAGCCCCAGTTGCAGGGTGCCGCGATAGATCTTGCGCCCCTCGGTGAGGTACGCCGCCAGCTTGGTGGCCTGCCCCAGCAGGACCAGCAGCACGCCGCTGGCCATGGGGTCCAGGGTCCCGGCGTGGCCGATCTTCTTCTGCTTGAGCACCCGCTTGATCTGCTCCAGACAGCCCGTGGACGTGGGGCCCTTGGGCTTGTGGAGCACCAGGAGCCCGTGCTGCTGCTCAGGCATGGGCACCCCCCTGAAGCGCGGGCGCGGCCAACAGTTCGCTCAAGCCCATGATCTCGCCCAGGGCGTCCAGAACCTCTCGCTCCGCAAGGGCGAGATCGCCCTTGATGGTGCCGCCGGCGGCATTGCGGTGCCCCCCGCCGCCGAAATGCATGGCCACCTTCTGCACGTTGTCCGGGCCGTGGGAACGCAACGAAAATTTCACCAATCCGTCCTTCTCCTCGCGCAGGGACACGGAAACCCGCACCGTCTTGACCCTGCGCATGAACTCCACCAGCCCCTCGCAATCCGCGGAGGTGGCCTCGTATTGCCGCAACAACTCCCTGCTGATCCGCACCACGGCCACCTGTTCGTGGTGGTGCAGGGTGGAATCGGCCAGGACCTGGGACCAGAAATGGATGCGTTTGAAGGACCACTGGTTCTGGTACCGAGCGTTGAAGTCCCCGACGTGCAGTCCGGAGCGCATGATGCACGCCGCCAGTTCCAGGGTCTCGGGCTTGGTGTTGCCGTAGCAGAAGTTGCCCGTGTCGGCCACAATGGCCAGATACACGGCCTCGCCCAGCCCGCCGCTCAGGGGCACTCCCAGATCCGAGGCCAGCAGCCCCACCATCTCCCCCACCGAGGACATGTTGGGGTCCACCCAGTTCAAAGCCCCGAACATGGGGTTGCCCATGTGGTGATCGATGTTGAGGATGTTGCTCGGGTCCACGGCCTTGAGCAGCTCCTTGCCCATGCGGAATGGATCGCCGCAATCCATCACCACCACCCAACGGGGGCGGAACTCCCCCAGGCTCTCCAGGTCCGGATGCATGGGCGAGGGCAAGGGCAGCCAATCGAAATGCGCGGGCACGCCGCTGGCGTTGTAGAGCCGGAAGCGCTTGCCCAGGGCCTGCAGGAGAAAGCCCATGGCCACGCAGGAGCCCAGGGCGTCCCCGTCCGGGTGCTCGTGACTGACCACGAGAAAGTCGTCGTCTTCGCGCAGGGCCCGGACGATGGGGTCACGGTTCTCGCTCATGCCGTCTCCTGTGCCCACTGTTTTGCACTCCCGGTTGTCACCAGATTTCCAGATCACTGCCCGTCAGATCCTCGGGGGAGATGGCCTCCACCATGCTGAGCACCTTGTTCAGGGTGCTCTGCAGGCGGACGTAGTCGCTCCCGACCATGGCCGCGGCCAGCACCAGACTGGTGTGGCTCTCCTGATCCGCCACCTCGGACACGCTCACGTTGAACTTGTTGCGCATCTTCCGCTTCAGGCTCTGCGCCACGCTGCGCTTGCCCTTGAGCGAGTCGTTGCCGTGCAACGTGAATTCAAGCGTCAGCACGCCGATATGCATCCGCGCCGTCCCTTCCCGCCGCCAGTGCCGGGGGTTATTCCAGCGTGCGGGCCTCCTGCACTTCCTCGAAGGCCTCAATCACGTCGCCGACCTTGATGTCGTTGAAGTTCTCCAGGCCGATACCGCACTCGTAGCCCTTGGCCACTTCCTTGACGTCGTCCTTGAAGCGCTTGAGCGAGGAGATCTTGCCGGTGTAGATGACCACGCCGTCGCGCAGCAGCCGGACCCCGGCATTGCGCAGGATCTTGCCGTCGGACACGCCGCAGCCCGCGATGATGCCCACCTTGGGCACGCTGAAGGTCTCGCGCACCTCGGCCTGCCCCAGATACACCTCCCGCGTCAGCGGCGAGAGCATGCCGGACATGGCGTCCTTGATCTCGCCCACCAGCTTGTAGATGATGTCGTAGAAGCGGATGTCGATCTTTTCCCGCTCCGCCACGTCCTTGACCTTGGCGGTGGGGCGCACGTTGAAGCCGATGATGATGGCACTCGAGGCCGAGGCCAGCATGATGTCCGTCTCGGTGATGGCGCCGGTGCCGCCATGGATCAGGTTCACCTTCACCTCGTCGGTGCTGAGCTTGACCAGGGCGTCGCACACCGCTTCCAGCGAGCCTTGCACGTCGGCCTTGACCACCAGGTTCAGGCTCTGCTGCTCCGTGCCGCCGGCACGCAGGGACAGGAAGGTCTCCAGGGTGACCTTGCTCTCCTTGGCCAGGGTCTTTTCCCGGTCCTTGAGCTGGCGGGCCTCGGCGATGCGGCGTGCCACCTTTTCGTCTTCCACTCCGGCGAATTCGTCACCAGCCTCGGGCACGCCCTCGAAACCCTGCACTTCCACGGGCATGGCCGGTCCGGCCTCGCGGACCTTCTTGCCCTGGTCGTTGAACATGGCGCGCACGCGACCGTTGTAGAGACCGCAGACAAAGTAGTCGCCCTGACGCAGGGTACCTTCCTGGATGAGCACGGTGGCCACGGCCCCGCGCCCCTTGTCCAGACGGGCTTCCACGATGCGCCCCCGAGCGGGTTTGCTGGGGTTGGCCTTGAGCTCCAGCACTTCGGCCTGCAGCAGGATCAGTTCCAGCAGTTCGTCGATGCCGATGCGCTGCTTGGCGGAGACGTTGGCGAAGATGGTCTCGCCGCCCCAGTCTTCGGCCAGCAGGCCCAGCTCGGCGAGTTCGCGCCGGGCACGGTCCGGGTCGGCCCCTTCCTTGTCGATCTTGTTCACGGCCACCATGATGGGCACTCCGGCGGCCTTGGCGTGGTTCACGGCCTCGCGGGTCTGGTCCATGACCCCGTCGTCCGCCGCCACCACCAGGACCACGATGTCCGTGACCTTGGCGCCGCGGGCGCGCATGGCGGTGAAGGCTTCGTGGCCGGGGGTGTCCAGGAACACCACTTCGCCGCGCTCCGTGGCCACGTGGTAGGCGCCGATGTGCTGCGTGATGCCGCCCGCCTCGCCCAGGGTGACGTTGGTCTGGCGGATGGCGTCCAGCAGCGAGGTCTTGCCGTGGTCAACGTGCCCCATGATGGTCACCACGGGGGGGCGCCCCTTGAGATCCTCGGGCGCGTCGGCCTGCTGCGGCACCAGGTAGCTGTCCTCGGAGAAGCCCACCTGCTCGACCTCATACCCGAACTCGGCCGCCACCAGGGTGGCGGAGTCGGTGTCCAGGGACTGGTTGATGGTGGCCATGATGCCCAGACCGAACAAGACCTTGATCAGGCTCTGGGCCTTGACGCCCATCTGGTGCGCCAGGTCCTGCAGCCGGATGGCCTCGTCGATGCGGATCTTGCGCTTGGAGGCCTTCAGGGGCTGGGCGCTCTGCTCGGCGGCGGATTCCTGGGCATAGTCCTGGAAGCCCGGACGCCGGCGGCCGGTCTTGATCTTGCCGCCGGTCTTGTCCCGCACTTCCTGGGTCTTCTTTTTCTTGACCTGCAGGGAGGCCTTGCGACGATCTTCCTCGCTGCCCACCCCGCTCTGCGGAAATTCCACAACCCGCCGGTCCTTGCGCTGCTTCTTCTTGCCGCGGCCGTCCTCTTCGGGAGCGGCACCCGGGGCCGGAGTCGGCGCGCCGCCCGGGGCGGGGCGCATGGGCGGACGTCCGGCAGCAGGACGCGGAGCGGGCCTGGCCGAAGTCGGACGTTCACCGGGCCTTGCGGGGGCGGGACGTTCGCCGGGCCTGGCCGGAGCCGGACGCTCGCCGGGCCTGCCAGGAGCCGGACGCTCCACCACCCGCACCGCGGGCTTGGGCGGCTCGGCGGCAGGGTCGGGCCGGGAAATGATACGCACCTGGGGCTCGGAGCTGATCACGGGCTTTTTCTTGCGCTTCTTGCGGGCCTTGCGGGCCTCTTCGTCCTCGCCCTCTTCGCCTTCGCCCCCTTCTTCGGAGGCGGCGGCACTTTCGGAGGCAGCCTGGACAGGCGCGGCCGTCACCGGCTCGGTGGCCGGAGCGGGCTCGGCCTGCTCCACCACAGGGGCGGGCGCTTCCGTCTCCACAGCCTCCGTAGGGGCGACGCGAGCCGGGGCCGGTCCCTCTTCCTCGGCAGCGGCCTCCACAACGGGCTCCGCCGTCACGGGCTCCTCGTCAACCGGAACGTGCTGGGCCGGGGCCTTGGCTTGCTCCTGCACGGGCTTCACGATCCTGGCACCAGGCGCGGCGATGACCCTGGCCCCGGGGGTCTGGGCCTTGGATGCTTCGGGTTCCGCAACCTCTTCGGGCTCGGCCGGGCTCGGCGCTTCCACTTCGGCAACAGGGGCGGTCTCCACCTCGACCTCTTCCAGGGCCGGTGTTTCCAACACAGCCTCTTCGACGGCCTCGTCGTGCACCTCGACCTCGGCAGTCCCATCCGTGGCCACGGTCTTGCGACGGCGACGCACGATGACCCCGGGCTGGATTTCCTTGCGCACCACCTCGGTCTTGCCGGTGCTGCCCTTGAAGCGGGCCCTGATCTCTTCCGTCTCTTCAGGCGTGAGCGTGCTCATGTGGCTCCTGGCTGGGATGTTCAGCTCGCGCAGAGCCTGGAGCAACTCCTTGTTGCTGATCCCGAGCTCCGCCGAAAGATCTTTGATGCGTGCTTTTTCCGTGCTCATAGCTTCTCTACCCCCTTGCACTTTCGCCTCCAGCCCTGGTAACGCTCGCCGCGTTTCCGGCACTGCGCGTCGTTGCAAATGTAAAATCCTCTGCCCGGCAGTCGCTGCTCGGGATCCGGCAGCGGCCGGACGTCTTCGGCCCCGTTGTCCGCTACACCGCCGCCGGGGGGGCAGACATGGCGGTGGAGCTGCCCCTTGGGCAGACGCGTGCGGCAGATCACGCAGGACCTGAGCGGCACGTGCCGGACCCTCGTCGCAGGCACTTCTTCACGGCCAAGAATATCATTCCTGTCCAGAACCCTGCTCCTCCTGACCTGCAACCGTGGCTTCAGACGCGGTCGCGGACTCTTGCGTTTCCGGCGCCGTGTCTTCCTCGGCCGCCCTGGAAGGCGTGTAGCCCAGGAAGTTGATGGCGGAGCGCAGATCCGAGATCCGGTTCGCCTCGAGCTTCAGGGTCTCGGCCAGGAACTCGTCCGTGGCCTCGGCCACCTGCTCCAGATTCTCCAGGCCGGCCGCCAGGAAATGCTCCACGGAGATTTCCGCCACGCTGGCCAGCTGCTCCAGCTGCTCGCGTCCGGCGTTGAGCTCGCTGTACTTGCTCTCGGTGTAGATATCGATCTTCCAGCCCAGGAGCTTGGACGCCAGCTTCACGTTCTGCCCCTTGCGGCCAATGGCCAGGGTCAGCTGATCGTCAGGCACCACCACTTCCAGGAGGTTTTCCTCCTCGTCCACGGTGATGCGGGAAATCACGGCCGGAGACAGGGCTTTGGCCGCGTAGGTGGCAATGTCCGGGCTCCAGACCACGATGTCGATGCGCTCGCCGCGCAGCTCCTGCACGATGTTCTGGATGCGCGAGCCGCGCACGCCCACGCAGGCACCCACGGGGTCCACGTCCCGGTCCCGGGAGACCACCGCCACCTTGGCCCGGCTGCCCGGATCCCGCGCAACCTCCATGATGGTGATGATGCCGTCGTCCACCTCGGGCACCTCGCGCTTGAAGAGCGAGCTCATGTAATCGGGGTGGGAGCGCGAAACGATGACCTGCGGCCCACGGCCTTCCTTGCGCACGTCGATGATCAGGGCCTGGATGCGATCCCCGCGCTTGAAGCGCTCCTTGGGGATCTGCTCTTCCTTGGGCAGCAGGGCCTCGGTGCGCCCCAGGTTGATGATCCAACCCATGCGGTCGCGGCGCTGGATGATGCCGGACACGATGTCGCCCTTGCGGTCCTTGTACTCCTCGTAGATGATCTCCTGCTCCGCGTCGCGCATGCGCTGGATGATCACCTGCTTGGCGGACTGGGCCGCGATGCGCCCCAGGTCCTCCACGTTGAGCCGGAAACCGATTTCGTCGTCCATCTGGGCGCCGGGATCGTGGGCCACGGCGTCCTCCAGGGAGATATCCGTGGCGGGGTTGATCACTTCGTC